>NZ_JBRREA010000005.1:0-167551 GCF_056759975.1 Stenotrophomonas sp. STEN031 | reverse complement strand
GGCAACATACCCCCGGCGGAAGCGGAGGCGGCGTACTACGCCGGCAACACGGGTCACGCCATCGCGGCGTGACTCAAACGAAATGGCCTCCGGAGAAGCCGGGGCGATTCAGTAGTGGTGCTCACCAAGCTGCACCCAACGCCACATCGGAAGCGGCCGCCGCAAAGCCTGCAGCAGCAAGCGCGCAGCGTGGCGAAGGCAGCCCTTATGAAGTGCTGGGCAGTGAAGTCTGGGACGTGCCGGATCCGGTCAGTGGTCGCAACTACCAGGTGTTCGTCGCCCTGCCAGCCGGCTACGCGGACAACCCGGACAAGCGCTACCCGGTGCTGTACGTCACCGATGCCGACTATGCCTTCCCGCTTGTCTGGCAGATGGCGCGGCGCTTGAATGTCGAAGGCCGCAAGATCGAGGACTTCATCCTGGTCGGCCTGTCCTATGCCAAGGGCGAGGGCGGCATGCAGAGCCGCCGCCGCGATTACACGCCAACCACCAGGGGCCCGAGTGGATCGCCGGCCGATGCCGTGCACGGTGGCGCCAGCGACTACATCAGCTACCTGGAAACGCAGGTGCTGCCCTTCGTGGCCAAGCGCTTCCGCAGTGACGAAAGCCGGCGCATGTTCCTCGGCCATTCCTACGGTGCCTTGCTGGGGACGCAGGTGCTGCTGGAACGCCCGCAATTGTTCAATGGCTACATCCTCGGCAGCCCGTCGTACTGGTTCGACAAGCACGAGATGGAGCGTCGACTGGCAGTGGCAGGCAAGCCCGCCGAGCTTCCGGTGCGGGCCTATATGTATGTCGGCGAGTATGAGTCGATGCAGCACGGCGGCGATGCCGACATGGTGGTGGATGCGCAGCGCATGATCGGTCTGCTGGGCGCGCGTGGCGGCCAGTCACTGGAGCTGAAGCTGGACGTGCTCAATGACGAGGACCATCTCAGTGTTGCGCCGCGTGGCTTCATGCATGGCTTGAAGTACCTGCTGTCCGCGCCAAAGGGCTGAGTCGCCCAATCCCCAGGGTCGGGCCCGGCACCCACAGCGGCCGGGCCGGGCTTGCGCTACCACGACCAACGGCAGGTGTGCCGACCTGCGGCTTGGCTAGACTGCGTTCAATCCCTGCCACCCGCGCCACGCCATGTCCTCGCCGCCAACCACGCATCGGATCGATGCCGCGCAGGGCCCAAGCCGACGCCGGGTGTTCAGCGGCGAGCACCTGGCTGCACGGGTCAGCTGGTACGCGCCGGGTGAGCGCATGCACCGACACGCGCACGACCAGAACCTGCGTAGCCGCACAACGTAAAAGCCCGGCATTACGCCGGGCTCTCGTGCAGCAAGGTGATCCGTTGCGGCTTACTTGAAATCCAGAGTCTTCTCGAAGGACTTCAGTTCATGCCGCGCCATTGCCAGGTTGGCGTGGGTGCGGTCGAGCACGACGTACAGGAACAGATCCTTGCTGCCGTCCAGCGGGCGGATCAGGTGGTACTGCTTGGACAGGGTGAGCAGGATGTCTTCCACCACGTCGCTCAGGCCCAGTGAACTGGCTACGCGGCGCTTGGCGCGCACGACATCCGCGTTGCCGGCAGCGGCGACCTCCATATTGATGGAGCCGCCACCCAGGGTGCCCAGCGCCATGCCGCTGTCGCTGTCCACCAGTGCGGCGCCGATGAAACCCGCAATTTCGCTCAAAGCATCAAGTTTTACGTTTGCAGCCATTTCTCATCCAATGAAGTAACGATTTCTACAAAAGCAAAGCCCGCACCGGTCCTGCCAGGGCGAGCGGCCGCGCAGCATAACGAAAACAGTTGAGCGTATGCGAACCAATCAGGTATGCGGCCCGCAACAGCGCGTCCTGTTACGGCGGCAGGTGTTGGATAGCGCGGTCAATGCGCGCGGCAGTGCGCGCAGGAGGCCTTCATTTCGCACTGGATGGAGGCTGTTGGCACGCCTGTCAGCATGGCGTCCACCCGCTGCGGAAAGCGGCAATGGAACCGTCACGGCCAGTTTACGGGCAAGTCGCAGAATGGCCCTCAACGGACGCGTGCCCATGCAGACAGGGGAGGGCGCCTTTCCACCATTGGCCATCACAATCAGCAGGAGCACACGTCATGAACAAGCCGGCAGTGGTTCTGGTACATGGTTTCTGGGGCGGGGCCGCGCATTGGGCGCAGGTGATACTGGAACTCAGGCGGCTGGGTTACCAGGATATCCGTGCGGTTGAAAATCCGCTTACTTCGTTGGCCGATGACGCCGAACGCACCCGCAAGATGGTGGCGCAGATCGAGGGACCGGTGATCCTGGCAGGGCATTCCTACGGCGGCGCGGTGATCAGCCAGGCAGGTAACCAGGCCAATGTGACAGCGCTGGTGTTCATTGCCGCGTTTGCTCCGGATGCCGGTGAAAGCCCCGGCGGCATCACCCAGCAACATCTTCCCGCCGCGGCCCCGAACCTGGCGCCTGACAGTGATGGTTACCTGTGGTTGAAGGCCGACAAATTCCACGAGAGTTTCTGTCAGGACCTGCCCGAAGAACAGGGTTTCGTCATGGCGGTGACACAGAAGGCGCCCTTGGCCAGCACCTTCGGTGACGCCGTCAGTGACCCCGCCTGGAGGCACAAGCCGAGCTGGTACCAGATATCCAGCCAGGACCGGATGATCGCACCGGAGAATCAGCAGGCCATGTCCGCCCGCCTCAATGCGCGCAAGGTGATCACCCTGGAGGCCGGGCATGCGTCATTGGCATCGCATCCGGCGGAGGTTGCGGCCTTGATCGATGAGGCTGCGGCAGCTACAGCCGGCTGAAGAGATGCGCCGGCAAGTGTGGCTGCATCCTGGCAGTCGGCAGGGCGACGGTCTTAGCGGAAGAACTGGCTCGGTGTCAGTCCAAAGCGGCGCTTGAACATCGTGGCGAAAGCGCTGGGACTCTCGTAGCCCAGCGCCAAGGCCACGTCGATGACCTTCTCGCCAACTGCCAATTGTTCCAGGGCACGCAGCAACCGCGCCTGTTGCCGCCATTGGCCGAAGGTCATGCCCAGCTCGCGCGCGCACAGGCGCTGGATGGTTTTCACGTCCACCTGCAGGCGCGCGGCCCAGTCCTGCAGGGTGGACGCATCGTCGGGATGCCGCTCCAGCCGCCGACCGATCTGGCGCAGGCGCGGGTCTCGCGGTTCGGGCAGATGCAGTGGCAGGACCGGCAAGGTCTGCACTTCGTCCAGGATCAGGCGCATCAGGCGGCCATCGCGGGAGTCTTCGGCATAGGAAGGGGCGATCTGCGCGGCGGCGCGTATCAGCGCGGCCAGCAAGGGCGTGATCGAGACCGCCGATGGCGTTGCCGGTGCCTGCGGCATGCAGTGCGGCAGGATGTACAGGCTGCGCATCTGTACCGCACCGATGCAATGTACCTGGTGGCCGACACCGGCCGGCATCCAGATTGCACGTGTGCTCGGCACCACCCAGCGGCCCATGCCCGCGCGTACCACCAGCACGCCGGTTTCCGCGTACACCAACTGGTGGCGGTCCGGGTGGTGGTGCAGCGGGATCAGCGTGGTGGCGGCGTAGTCGCGGGCCTTGCAATACACCGCCGTGTTGGGGCCGGCCGGCAGCGGCAAGCGCCGGCCTTTACGGTTGCTGGTGTCCTTTTCAAGAAGATGCATGACCATATCGCGCAGGATGGGCGGCGAGGGGGAATCTACCATGCCGGCCTCCCCTCGGTTTCATGGCCATCCCATGTCGTCCACCGCTTCCGATATCAGTGCTGCTCCGTCCCCTCAGCGTCGCCCGGTCGCGGTGGGCGTGCTTGCGGCGATCAGCAGTTCGCACCTGGTCAACGACATGATGCAGTCGCTGATCCTGGCGCTGTACCCGATCTTCAAGGGCCAGTTCCACCTGAGCTTCGCCCAGGTGGGCCTGATCACGCTGACCTACCAGCTCACCGCGTCGCTGTTCCAGCCCTTGGTCGGCCTGCGCACCGACAAGCGGCCGGCGCCGTATTCGCTGCCGATGGGCATGTTGTCCACCTTGTGTGGCCTGTTGCTGCTGGCGTTCGCGCCGAACTTCGTGACGGTGCTGGTGGCGGCGATGTTGGTCGGCATCGGATCGGCGATCTTCCATCCGGAATCCTCGCGCATCGCGCGGCTGGCTTCCGGTGGTCGCCATGGTCTGTCGCAGTCGGTGTTCCAGCTTGGAGGCAACGCCGGCACTGCGGTGGGCCCGCTGCTGGCTGCGGCGGTGATCGTGCCGAATGGGCAGCGCAGCGTGGCCTGGTTTGCCTGTGCGGCGCTGTTGGGCATTGGCTTGCTGACCTACGTCAGCCGTTGGTACCAGCAGCATCTGCTGGCCGTGGCCGCGCAGCCCAAGGCCGCGGCCAAGCCGGCCAATCTGTTGCCGCCGAAAACCGTGGCCTGGGTGATCGGCATCCTGCTGGTGCTGATCTTCAGCAAGTACTTCTACATCGCTGGCTTGAGCAGCTACTACACCTTCTATCTGATCCAGAAGTTCCACGTGTCGGTACAGAGCGCGCAGTTGCACCTGTTCGGTTTCCTCGCGGCGTCGGCGGCTGGCACTCTGCTTGGCGGGCCGTTGGGGGATCGCATCGGTCGCAAGCCGGTGATCTGGGCCTCGATCCTGGGTGTGGCACCGTTCGCCCTGATCCTGCCGTACGCAGACCTGCAATGGACCATGATCCTGACGATGGTCATCGGCTTTGTGTTGTCCTCGGCGTTCTCGGCCATCCTGGTCTATGCACAGGAGTTGATGCCCAACCGCATCGGCACGGTGTCCGGCCTGTTCTTCGGCTTCGCCTTCGGCATGGGTGGGTTGGGTGCCGCGGTGCTGGGCGTGCTCGCCGACCACACCAGCATTCTCTGGGTCTACAAGGTGATCTCGTTCCTGCCGCTGCTGGGCATCGTCGCCGCCTTTCTGCCCAACCCGCGCGCGCGCTGAGGTGTGGATATGCAACGCCCGGCCGTGGCCGGGCGTTGTTGCCCTGGGAACTTCAGGGTGCCGCTCGGTTCTGCGCGGCTTGGTACCAGTGTTGGCTGCGGTTGACGAGGTACACCACGGAAAGCATCACCGGCACTTCGATCAGCACGCCGACCACAGTGGCCAGGGCTGCACCGGAATGCACACCGAACAGGCTGACGGCGGTAGCCACCGCCAACTCGAAGAAGTTGCTGGCACCAATCAGCGCGGAAGGGCCGGCGACGCAATGGGCCACACCCAGCTTGCGGTTGAGCAGATAGGCCAGACCTGCATTGAAATAGACCTGCAGCAGGATCGGCACGGCGAGCAGGGTGATGATCAGCGGCTGCTCAATGATCTGCCTGCCCTGGAAGCCAAACAGCAGCAACAGCGTGGCCAGCAAGGCAGTCAATGACAGCGGCCCCAGCCGTTCCAGCACGCTATCCAGACGCGCCTGCCCGCCACTGCGCAGCAGCCATCGGCGTAGCAGCACGGCAATTGCGACCGGCAGCAGGATGTACAGCGCCACCGAGAACACCAGCGTTGCCCAGGGCACGCTGATTGCCGAAATGCCCAGCAACAGCGCCACCAACGGGGCGAACGCCAGCACCATGATGGCGTCGTTCAAGGCCACCTGGCTCAAGGTGAAGTTGGCATCGCCACGGCACAGGTTGCTCCACACGAACACCATTGCGGTGCAAGGCGCGGCGGCCAGCAGGATCAGGCCGGCCATATACGAATCAATCTGCTCGGCCGGCAACCACGCCGCAAACAGGTGGCGCAGGAACACGCCACCCAGCAGTGCCATCGAGAAGGGCTTCACCGCCCAGTTGATGAACACGGTGACGCCGATGCCGCGCCAGTGCTGGCCCACCTGGCGCATCGCGCCGAAATCGACCTTCAGTAACATCGGAATGATCATCAGCCACACCAGTACGGCCACCGGCAGGTTGACCTTGGCCAGTTCCATGCCGCCGAGCCGCGCGAATGTCGCCGGGAAGAGATGGCCAAGTAGGGTGCCGGCGAGGATGCACAAGGCCACCCAGACGCTGAGGTAGCGCTCGAACAGGCCCATGCGCACGACTTGTCCGGTCACGGCGTGTCCCCATCGTCGGCTGCCATCACGCCGATGGCATCCAATGCGGACTGCAGTGACTGACGGTCATCCCATACGGTAGGGGGCAGGGCAAGCAGCGCCCGCAGGCGCGCTTTGATGATGCGGTGTGCCCGTGCGAACGCGGCACGCTTGGCCGCGTCATCGCCTGCAACCGCAGCCGGATCCGGCTGCCCCCAGTGCGTGCGCACGAAGTCGCCAAACACCACCGGGCAGGTTTCGGCGGCTGCGGCGTCGCAGACCGTGACGACCAGATGCAGGGGTGGGGCATCGGCAACGGTGAATTCGTCCCAGGATTTGCTGCGTAGGCCGTCGCTGGCGAAACCTTCGGATTGCAGTTGCGCGATCGCCAACGGGTTGACCGTGCCCGTGGGTTGGCTGCCCGCACTGAAGGCAGTAAACCGGTCGCCGCCCCAGGCCCGCAAGCTGGCTTCGGCAAGCACGCTGCGGGCACTGTTGCCGGTGCACAGGAAGAGGACGTTGCGGGTCATGGCGATGGCTCGGTGCAGACAAGTGATTTGTGCATGCCGGCGGCGCGGTTTGCGCGCATGCCGGCGGGTGGGTTCAGCAGCAGCTCTTGCCCTGCTGCGTGGTGTTGCAGATCGGGTCGGGCGAGCCTGCGCAGCAGTTCTCCGTGAGGTACGCCAGCAAGGCATTCATGGCCGGGTAGTTGGCCCGGTAACAGACATTGCGGCCGAGGTTCTCGCTCTGTACCAGTCCGGCTTGCACCAGTTCCTTGAGATGGAAGGACAGCGTCGCGTTGGGCACGGACAGTGCCGCGGCAATGTCGCCGGCCATGCGTCCTTGCGGGCCGGCCTCAATCAGCAGGCGAAAGGCGGCAAGACGGGTCGCGTGGCCGAGCGCGGTGAGGCCGGCTATTGCCTGATTCATTTCCATATTTCTATAATAGTCGAATGAATAAGAGCGAGCAAGCCATGTCTGATCCACTCCCGAACATCGATCCCCAACTGCTCCCGGACCTGCAGGCCGACCTGTTGGGTGCCGAATCGTGCACGCACCGGCCGCGCATCCTGTTGCTTTACGGCTCGCTGCGGCCGCAATCGTTCAGCCGCAAACTGGCGTTGGAAGCCGAACGCGTGCTGCAGCAACTGGGCGCGGAAACCCGCTTGTTCGATCCGCACGATCTGCCGCTGCTCGATAGTTGTGGCAAGGAGCATCCAAAGGTGCAGGAGTTGCGGGCGCTTTCCCTATGGTGGGAAGGGCAGGTATGGGTATCGCCGGAGCGGCACGGCACGCTGACGGGGGTGTTCAAGAACCAGATCGACTGGCTGCCGCTGGAAGATGGCAGCGTGCGTCCTACCTAGGGAAGGACCCTGGCGGTCATGCAGGTCTGCGGAGGCTCGCAGTCCTTCAATGTGGTCAACACCCTGCGCGTGCTTGGCCGTTGGATGCGCATGGTCACCATCCCCAACCAATCCTCGGTACCCAAGGCCTGGCAGGAATTTGATGAGCAAGGGCGCATGCGGCCCTCGCCGTACTACGACCGGGTGGTCGACGTGATGGAAGAGCTGATGAAGTTCACCATGATGGTGCGCGGGCGCAGCGATTACCTGGTCAGCCGCTACAGCGAGCGCAAGGGTGCAGCCAAAGCCGCCCAGCTGGCGCGCGCGGCGGGGGTGGTTGAAGCCAACGCGCCCTGAGTTGCCGCGACCTGCCCCCCTCTCTTTCGCTGCGCGCAGGGGAGGGCTGGGGAGGGACAGTCCTTGCGTTTGCACCCGAATCGTCCGATCACGCATGCAGTGGCTCGTGATCTGGTTGTGCATCAGTGCAAGAGGTGGGGGCGCATGTGCCGGATTGTGATGCGTGCGCTCTTCCATTTATGCATGGTGTTGCACGTTTTGTAGTGTTTGTGCATTATTTGGTTGAGGGATCCGTTCGCACCCCACTGCGATCCCGATGCCGCTTGGGCTTATTCCCAGCCAGATCCACATCACTACAGAACGCCATCACATGACTGCCCCGGACCCCGACGCGCTGCCGCAGGAGCGCCAGCAACGCATCCTCGACTTGCTCCGCAAGCAGGGCCGGGTGGTGGCCAATGAGCTGGCACTGGCGTTCGCGGTTTCCGAGGATTCCATCCGCCGTGATCTGCGTGAGATGGCCACCAAGGGCCTGTGTCGGCGGGTGTATGGCGGGGCGTTGCTGCCGACGCCGCAGTTCGACGCCTTGCCCGAACGGGTGGGGCGGGATGATCCGGAGCGCAGTGCCCTGGCCGCCCACGCCGCCTCGCTGCTGTTACCGGGGCAGGTGGTGCTGATGGATGCCGGTTCCACCAATGTCGCTATCGCCCGCGCGCTGCGGGGCACGGCTTTGACCGTGGTCACCAATTCACCGGCCGTTGCCGATGCCTTGTCTGGTGCGCAGGCCGCCGAGGTGGTGATGATCGGTGGCAGGATCGATCCGCGCAGTGGCGGCGCCATCGGCTCCATTGCCTTGCAGCAGCTGGCCGAACTGCAGGCCGATGTCTGCATCCCCGGTATCTGCGCGGTCGATCCTGAGACCGGCATCTGGGGCATCAATGCAGAGGAATGTGCGTTCAAGCAGGCGATGCTGCGGGTCAGCGCTACCACGCTGATCGTCGCCGGCAACGAGAAGCTTGGCGCGCGTGGCAGTTTCCGCATCGCCGGTATCGAGCAGGTTGATCAACTGCTGATCAGCGACCGCGTCGGCACGGAAATGCAGGAACGGCTGGCCCCCTTCGCCCAGCGGCTGCACCGGGTTGTCGTCGCAAAAGACTGATGCAGTGGCTTGATCGCGCGCACCGGCAATGGAAACAACAAGGAACAACAAGTGACGCATCCAACAGGACTACAGCGCAGCCAGCAGATGGCCACGCGCGCAGCCTTCTTCGTTCCCGGCTTCGCGATTGCATGCTGGGCACCGCTGGTGCCGTTTGCCAAGGCCCGCGCTGGTCTTGATGACGCATTGCTGGGGGTGTTGCTGCTGTGCCTGGGCTTGGGCTCGCTGTTGTCCATGCCGCTGGCAGGCATGCTGGCCGCGCGCCATGGTTGCCGGAAGGTGATGCTGGCTACCGTATTGATGATGGTGCTGATGCTGCCCTTGCTGGCACTTGCATCCACGCCCCTGACCATCGGTGCCGTACTGCTGGTGTTCGGTGCCGGCATCGGTGCCATGGACTGCGTGATGAACATGCAGGCGGTGGTGGTGGAGCGCGAATCCGGCCGCGCGATGATGTCGGGCTTCCATGCCTTCTACAGCATTGGTGCGCTGTCAGGCGCAGCCTTGGTGACGTTGCTGCTGTGTCGATTGGTGGCGGTGCCGTATTGTCCACGTTGGTGGTGGCCGCCGGCGTTGTCGCGATCACGGCATTGTCATCGCGCTGGTGGCGCAGTGAACGTGCAGAGCAGAGCGAAAGCAGTTTCGCCCGGCCGCGTGGCGTGGTGATCGTGATTGGTGCTGTGTGCTTCATCAGCTTCCTGACCGAAGGCTCGATGCTCGATTGGAGCGCCGTGTTCCTGCATGACGTGCGAGGCGTCGAGCT
The DNA here is from genome assembly GCF_056759975.1 of Stenotrophomonas sp. STEN031. Lineage (NCBI taxonomy): Bacteria > Pseudomonadati > Pseudomonadota > Gammaproteobacteria > Lysobacterales > Lysobacteraceae > Stenotrophomonas > Stenotrophomonas sp. STEN031. The sequence continues at coordinate 157,963 of NZ_JBRREA010000005.1, read as the reverse complement.
CGCCCATGCCGGCTGGGGCTTCGTCGCCTTCAACATCGCCATGACTGCCACGCGGCTGTTTGGCGACCGGCTGGTGAACCAGCTTGGGCCGAGCAAGGCGGTGCTGCTGGGTGGTCTGCTCGCATGCGCTGGCTTCGTGTTGGCGACTCTCGTGCCAAGCTTCGGCGTAGCGCTGCTGGGCTACGCGCTGGTTGGCATTGGTTGCGCCAATATCGTGCCGGTGATGTTCAGCCTTGCCGGGCGGCAGACCCGCATGCCGGAGAGCGTCGCCATTCCAGCCGTCACCACGATGGGGTACGCGGGCGTGCTGCTGGGCCCGGCGGCAATCGGTTTCGTTGCCCAGCAGTGGTCGCTGCCGTCTGCATTCCTGATGGCAGCGGCGGCGCTTGCGCTTGTCGCGGTAATTGGTTCGATGTTGCGGGTACGCTGAGCAAGGCTGCTTTGTCGGATAACTGGGGCCTGCGTTGGTACTTCTGGTCATCGCCATTTTCAAGCAGTCGCTGGCGGTGGTTCGGTTGATGGCTGCGTCGCCGCCGTCGGCAAGCTGCGTACATGCACATCCTGCTGCGGGTAAGGGATTTCGATCCCGGCTTCCTGCAATGCTGCGTGGATGCGGGTGATGAGCTCGCTGCGGATGTTGAGCCAGTTGTCGTAGTCGCGGGTCCAGGCGCGAACACTGAAATCAAGCGAACTGGCGCCGAAGCCAACGAACAGCGCGGCGATGGCCGGCTCGTTGGCGATACCGCTGGTTTGTCTGGCGCAATTGGAAAGCAGTGCCAGAACCTGCTGTGGGTCACTGCCATAGGCAACGCCGACATTCACTTCAATGCGCCGGTTGCGGTCGAGCAGGGTCCAGTTGACCAGCGGCTCGGACAGCAGGGTGCCGTTGGGTACCACCACATCGGCACCATCGAAGGTCTTGATGCGGGTGGAGCGCATGCCGATGTCGCGCACGCGGCCGTTGATGGTGCCGACCTCCACCACGTCGCCGGGTTGGATCGGCCGCTCGAACATGAGGATCAGGCCGGAAACGAAGTTGTTGACCACGTTTTGCAAACCAAAACCAATGCCGACGCCCAATGCGCCGAACAGCAGCGCCAGCTGGCTGCCTTTGAAGCCTGCGGCCGACAAGGCGATGATCACGCCGAGCATCAGTACCGCATACGAGGCAAGCGAGGCGATGCTGTTGCCGATGCCACGTGACATGTTGGCGCCGTGCTGGAGCACATCCTGCAGCAGCAAGCGGGTTATCCGCGCGGCCCAGAAGGCGATGGTGATTGCCGCGATGAAGGCCAGCACGTGGCCGAGTGACAAGCTGAATTCACCAATGGAGAATTCATGCGAGAGCAGCCTGCTCAGCAAGGCATAGGTCGGCCGCAGGATGCGGAAGCTGTCCATCGCATAGACCACCCAGCCGATGACGGCGGCGAATATGCCCAGCCGGCCAAGCAGCGCCAACAGCGGCGGCGCATGATCACGGGTAAGCCGATAGCGGGCCAGGCTGGGCCGGCTCAGCAGCAGGTGCAACATGCTCAACAGCACGGCGATGCCGACGTAGAGCAGCAGGCCAAAGTAGGCGCTGTCGATGATCGCGCTGGTCAGCATCTCCGCCAGCGTGAGGTTGCCGACAACGTTGGCTGCAAGGGAAACGGCGAACAAGGCCTGTGCGGCCCATGCCGCCATGCGCAAGGCCTGCCCCGTGCGCCCGGTGGCACTGGTGTGGCCGCTGCGGTAAGCCTGCCATTGCACCAGTCCGGTCAGCAGCATCGCGACGATGGTCAGCGCCAGTGTGTAGTAGCGGAATGCGACATTGCTGGACAGGAAGAAGATGCCCAGGCCACCAAGCAGGTACAGCAATGATGCGACCAAGGGCCAGTAGCCCAGCAATCGCCGGCTGCCCGGCGGCAGCAGTCGCAGCACGGGGACCAGCGCGAAGAGCATGCCTATCTGCAAGGTCAGCAAGGGGGCGTCGGGCTCGATGGCCAGCATCACCATGGTCGACAGCAGCAGCCAGGTGGATACGGGCCGGGCCAGTACGCGTTGTGCGGCAGCTTCAAGGTTGCCGTTGGCGGGCGTCCGCCGACGGTAATGCCAGCCCCATAGCAATAGTGGGATCAGCAGTATCTGGATCCCGTGGAACAGGAACTGTGTGCGCCGGTGCTCGCTCACGTAGGCGCGGCTGAACTCCAGTTCGATCTGCAGGCCGGAGGCAAGGGCGTCGCTGGCTGCTGCGGGCTGATCAGCAGAACCTGCATCAGCCTGCCATAGCGGTGGCGAATCTATCTGCAGCAATTGGTGGTCGAGGTAGGCAATGGCATCGGTGACAGCGGCGTGGCCGGATTGCAGCCGGGTCTCCAGGGCATTGGCGCGCGCGCTCAATTCCATTTGCCGGGAAAGCGGTACAGCAAGTGCCTGCTCGGCTCGGGTGAGCAGCGTGATCAGCGCATCGATGCGGCTCAGCAGCACCGGCGGGATATCGCTGGGGTGTTCACGGGTGAGCTGCCAACTGGCGCGGCGCCGTGCCAGCTCTGCGGCGTCCGCGGCATACGGCTCGGTAGCGGTCTGCAGGGCATCACGCCAGCGTGCAAAGCGCTTGCCGTCGAACTGCCAGTGTCGGTCAAGGCTCTCCAGGCGAATGATCGGGACCCTGCGCAGTTGCGTTGGTGACAAGGCTTGCCTGCGTTGGTCCACCGAGCGGGTGATCGCTTCCAGGCCTGGGCCCAGTGCGGCGGTGGGATCGAGCTGGCCGGCGCGATCGATCGCGGAGATGGCAAGACGCTCGTCGGTATCGGCACGGATCACGATCAGCGCGCTGTCGATGGGTTCCGGGGTGTTTGGTTTCGGCTGCGCAGCGGTCGGCGCTGTGGCAGGGTCAGGCGGCGAGCCTGCCTGCGCGTGGGCGACATGGCAGCAGGCCACGGCGAAACAGAGCACAGCTGCGCGTAGCCAATGCATGGGCGATTCCCGAGGGGTGGACGCTCTTGTCCGCGTCGCGGCAGTGTCGCACAGGGGCGGTTTGGGTGGAGTGGCAGACGCCCGGGAGCGCGCGCTGGCTGCATTGACCTGTGCGCTGCCGGCGTTGCAGCGCTGGCGTCCGTCGACATTGCCGGCGCAAGGGGAGGCGGGCGTGACCTTCGGCGGGTCCCGCGACACGTGCTGATCCTTTACCCTCCAAGGTTGCGCCGCGCCACCTTGTGCGGCCTTTCCCTGTTTGGCCGGAGATGTACATGTCGTTTTCCAAGCTCGTCCCGTTGTCCCTGACGGTTGCAATCGCCGCCTCGCTCGCCGCCTGCGGCAAGACCGAAGCGCCTGCCACGCCGGCTGCCGAAGCCAAGGCCGCGTTCGACCAGTCGCAGCTGAAGACCCAGCTGATCTCGCTCAACGCTGCCGATCTCGATCCGGCCGTGCAGGCCTGTGCCGACCTCAACGGCTTCGTCAACAGCAAGTGGCTCAAGGCCAATCCGGTGCCGGGCGACCAGACCACGTGGGGCAGCTTCGAGATCCTGCGTGAGCGCTCGCTGGAAGTGCAGCACGCGCTGGTCCAGCAGGCTGCCGCTGGCAAGGCCGCAGCCGGCTCCAACGAAGCCAAGATCGGCGACATCTGGAAGACCGGCTCGGACGAGGCGGCCATCGAGGCGGCCGGCATCAAGCCGCTGCAGCCGGAACTGGACAAGATCGCCGCGCTGAACGACAGCACCGCCATCACCGGCTACCTGCGTGATGCCTATGCGCAGGGCAATGGCTTCCTGTTCTCGCTGTACGCCAGCCCGGACTTCAAGGACTCGGCCAATGTCATCGCCTACGTCGGCCAGGGCGGCCTGGGTTTGCCGGAGAAGGGCTACTACTTCGACGAATCGCAGGCCAAGATCCGCGAGGCCTATGTGGCCTATATCGAGCAACTGCTGACCCTGTCCGGCGTCGATCCCGCGCAGGCCAAGCAGCAGGCCAAGGCGGTGATGGATTTCGAAACCCGTCTGGCCAAGGCCTCGCTGTCGCGCATTGAACTGCGTGACCCGGCCAAGCGCTACAACCCGGTCAGCGCCGCCGATGCCGACAAGCAGACCCCGAACTTCAGCTGGAGCGCGCTGTTCGACACCTTGCAGGTCCCGGCCAAGGAAAAGTTCTCGCTGGCCCAGCCGGGCTTCTTCAACGAGCTGAACACCATGCTGGCCGACGTGCCGGCGACCACCTGGCAGGCCTACCTGCGTTTCCACACCGTGGACAACGCCGCACCGTACCTGAGCAAGAACTTCGAGCAGGCCAACTTCGACTTCTTCAGCAAGACCCTGCGTGGCCAGCAGGAAATGCAGCCGCGCTGGAAGCGCGTGCTGGATTCGGTGAATGGCTCGATGGGCGAGGCGCTGGGCCAGCTGTACGTGGACGCGGTGTTCCCGGCCGAATCGAAGGTGGCGATGCAGCACCTGGTGGAGAACCTGTCGGTCGCGCTGAAGGCGCGTCTGGAAGGCCTGCCGTGGATGGGTGCAGACACCAAGAAGAAGGCGCTGGAGAAGTGGGCCAGCTTCACCCCGAAGATCGGTTACCCGGACAAGTGGCGTGATTTCTCCGGCCTGACCACCAACAGCGACAGCTACCTGGGCAATATGCAGGCCGCGCAGGCGTTCAACTACCGCTACATGCTGGCCAAGATCGGCAAGCCGGTGGACAAGACCGAATGGGGTATGACCCCGCAGACGGTGAATGCCTATTACAACGCGACCAAGAACGAGATCGTGTTCCCGGCCGCCATCCTGCAGCCGCCGTTCTTCGACGCCAAGGCCGATCCGGCACTCAACTACGGTGGCATCGGCGCGGTGATCGGCCACGAAATGATGCACGGCTATGACGACTCGGGCAGCCAGTTCGCCGCCAACGGCAACTTCGACAACTGGTGGACCGATGCTGACCGCACCGCGTTCAACAGCCGCACCGACCAGTTGGTCGCGCAGTTCGACGGCTATGAATCGCTGCCGGGCGTGAACGTCAAGGGTAAGCTGACCCTGGGCGAGAACATTGGTGACCTCGGCGGCCTGACCGTTGCCTATGACGCGCTGCAGATGGCGCTGAAGGAAGACGAGAAGCTCAACGTACCGGTTGATGGCTATACCCAGGACCAGCGCTTCTTCATGAACTGGGCCACCGTGTGGCGCCGCAACTTCACCGATGGCGAGCTGCGTGTTCGCCTGAACACCGATCCGCACGCACCGGCCAACTTCCGCGCCAATGGTGCGCCGTCCAACATGCCGTCGTATGCCGCCGCGTTCCAGTGCAAGGCCGGCGATGCGATGGTACGGGCCGACGACAAGCGGGTGGTGATCTGGTGATGTTTGTTGTTTGAACACGATCTGTGAATGAAGAAGGCCCGGCATTGCCGGGCCTTCTTTTTGGCTGGTTCACACGCGCAGCTCGGCCTTTGTAGGAGCGGCGTCAGCCGCGAAGCAGGTGCATCATCAGATGGCGTATCTGCCAAGGGCTTCAGCAATGCCAGCTTCGCGGCTGACGCCGCTCCTACAAAAGCGCGTCCTACGCGACGACGCCTAGCAGCTTCTGTGCGATGGCCCGTTCTTCATCGCGCAGGGTCAGTACGCGTACGCCGGTCTCCGTCACCTCGACGGTATGTTCGCACTGCGCCGAAAGCTTTCCATCGCGTGTGGTCACGGTCCAACCATCATCGTGGTTGTCGATCGCCGCACGGCCCTGGTTGATCATCGGTTCGATGGTGAAGGTCATGCCGGCCTGCAGTTCCAGTCCGGCGCCACGATGCCCGTAATGCAGTACCTGCGGCTCTTCGTGCATCTCGCGGCCAATACCATGACCGCAATACTCCTTCACCACCGAATAGCCGGCGTCCTTGGCGTGGCGGTTGATCGCAAAGCCAATATCGCCCAGGGTCGCGCCGGGACGTACCGCAGCGATGCCTTTCCACATGGCCTCGTTGGTGACGCGTACCAGGCGTTTGGCATGATGGCTTACCTCGCCGATCAGGTACATGCGGCTGGAATCGGCGATGTAACCGTTCTTCTCCAGGGTGATGTCCAGGTTGACGATGCTGCCATTGCGGAGGATGTCCTTCGATGACGGCACACCGTGGCAGACAACGGTATCGATGGAGCTGTTGAGGACATAGGCAAAGCCATACTGGCCTTTGCTGGCCGGGCGTGCCTGCAAACGGTCGACGATGAAGCGCTCGACCCAGTCGTTTACCTGCAGCGTGCTCATGCCTTCCAGCGGCAGCTGGTTCAGTGCCTCGAACACCGACGCCAGGAGACGTCCGGATTCGGCCATCAATGCCAGTTCATGCGGCTGCTTGATCATGCTTCCGCCGTCCGCATGCCGGCGGGGCTTACCCCGGCAGCCGCGAGTTCGCGTGCCACCAGCTCCTGGAAACTCAGCTGCGGATTCAGTTCGCAGAGCATGCCGATCCTGATCCAGAACCCGGCCTGGGCGTTGATGGAGCGGCCAGACACGGTGCTGGCCTTGCGCAGGTTGTCGTGCAGTTCGTCGTCGATGTTCACGATGCCCATTGGTCGCTCCATTGATTGAATATATGGTCCATATACGAACCATATTATGTTTGCACTGGGCGGAACACAAGAAAGGCCGGGCGGTGGCGCCTGCCAAGCAAAGGAGGCGGGTAGTTGGCGATCGGCTGTAAAGGTCTGGACTGCTGCGCTCGCCTGCCGCCAGTAGAAGCTCGGGGGCGTTCAGGTTTTCTGTCAGGGCCGGGGTTGGAATGAGCAGGAGTGGTCGCTATAATCGCCGGCTTACCGCGCCATCCTGGCGACTGGGCAACATAGGAAAACACCACCATGGTCAAGATTCGACTGACCCGCGGCGGCGCCAAGAAGCGTCCGTTCTACCACATCATCGTTACCGACGTCCGTAGCGCCCGCGACGGCCGCAACATCGAGCGCGTCGGCTACTACAACCCGGTTGCCCAGGGCGCTGAGCAGCGCGTTGTGCTGGACATCGCCGCTGTCGACAAGTGGGTTGCCAACGGCGCTCAGCTGACCGACAAGGTTCGCAACCTGTACAAGGAAGCGACCAAGGCCCAGGCCACCGCGGCCTGATCCTGGCGGGCCGCTCGCAAGCGCGGCCCGACTGCTATATGAAGAAAGATATCGAGCGCCGGATCCTGCTGGGCAGGGTTGCCGGCGTTTTTGGTGTGCGCGGCGAAATCAAGCTTGAGTCCTGGACCGAGCCCCGTTCCGCCATTTTCAAATACCAGCCTTGGATCCTGCGTACCCCTGCGGGGCAGGAGTCCGAGCTGACCGGCGTGCGTGGCCGGGAGTCGGGCAAGACGCTGGTTGCAACCTTCCCGGGCGTGACCGATCGCGATGTGGCCGAGGCCATGCGTGGCACCGAGATCTACGTTGCGCGCAGTGCCTTGCCGCCGCCGAGCGCGAACGAGTACTACTGGGTGGATCTGGAAGGCCTGGACGTGCAGACCGTCGAGGGCGTCAAGCTGGGCCAGGTGTCGCACCTGTTCAATACCGGCTCCAATGACGTGCTGGTAGTGCGTGGTGACCGCGAACGGATGGTGCCGTTCGTGATGGACGATTTCATCAAGTCGGTGGATTTCGACGCCAACCTGATCGTGGTTGATTGGGATCCGGAGTTCTGAAGCCGTGCGTGTAGATGTCATCAGCCTGTTCCCCGAGTTCCTTGCCCAATCGGCCGCGCTGGGCGTGGTTGGTCGCGCGCAGGAGCGGGGACTGCTGGAACTGCACGGCTGGAACCCGCGTGACTATGCCGAGGGCAATTACCGGCGGGTGGACGACCGTCCGTTCGGCGGTGGCCCGGGCATGGTGATGCTGATCGAGCCGCTGCGGGCGGCCCTGGCGGCGGCCCGAGCGGCCGATCCGACCCCGGCACCGCTGATCTACCTCAGCCCGCAGGGGCGACCGCTGGACCAGGCCAAGGTACGCGAGCTGGCGGCCTTGCCGCGGATGATCCTGCTCTGTGGCCGCTATGAAGGCGTGGACGAGCGCTTCCTGGCGGGCGAGGTGGACGAGGAGATCTCCATCGGTGACTACGTGCTGTCCGGCGGTGAGCTGGGTGCGGCGGTGATCATCGATGCGGTCACCCGTCTGCAGGACGGCGCCTTGAACGACGCTGAGTCTGCAGTCCAGGACAGTTTTGAAGGCGACGGTCTGCTGGACTGCCCGCACTACAGCCACCCGGCCAGCCATGCGCTGGGCGAGGTGCCGGACGTGCTGCGCTCCGGCAACCATGCCGCCATTGCCGCCTGGCGGCGCCAGCAGTCCCTGCTGCGCACCGCGTTGCGGCGCCCGGACCTGCTGGACGAGGCGGGCCTGAACAAGGCCGACCGCAAGCTGCTGGGCGAAGCCCGGCAAGCGCTTGCAGATTCGTTCAAGCAAGCTACTGGCGCCGGCGGCGGTCAGTAGGTTAGAATTGCGAGTTCCCGTCGGCTGAATGGCCTGATGTGGAGCCAGAACAATAACGTGCAGCGCAATCCGGCGACTGTATAAGCCTAAGCTGTCGATCAGACACGCCCACCCCGAACAATCGGTGTAACCCAATGAGCAAGCTGAACAAGTCCATCGTCGCGGAATTCGAATCCGCCCAGATCACCCGCGAACTGCCGAAGTTCAGCCAGGGCGACACCGTCGTGGTGAACGTGAAGGTCAAGGAAGGCAACCGTGAGCGCGTGCAGGCATACGAAGGCGTCGTCATCGGCACCAAGAATGCTGGCCTGAACTCCGCTTTCACCGTGCGCAAGATCTCGCACGGCTACGGCGTCGAGCGCGTCTTCCAGACCCACAGCGCCATCATCGACTCGGTCGAAGTGAAGCGCCGCGGTAAGGTTCGCGCCGGTAAGCTGTACTACCTGCGTGGCCTGGAAGGCAAGGCTGCCCGCATCAAGGAAGACCTGGCTGCTGCCCAGCAGGCCAAGGCTGCTCGCCTGGCTGCCAAGGCCGCCGAGTAATCCCGCCAACAGGCCCCGCCTGTTTGCAGCAACGGCCACCTTCGGGTGGCCGTTTGCGTTTGTGGGGTTGGGTGAAGGTTGAAAGCTGGGAAAGCTTTGAGGTTCTCAAGCTCAGAAGCTCAGAAGCTCAGAAGCTCAGAAGCTCAGAAGCGTAGAAGCGTAGAAGCGTAGAAGCGTAGAAGCGTAGAAGCGTAGAAGCCCCCTCATCCGCCCTCCGGGCACCTTCTCCCGCAGGCGGGAGAAGGGACAGCTGGGCTTTTCTGCTATCGGATAGTTGGCTGCGCAGAGCACAAGCAATGCACCAGCCCCCAGCAATGCCAGCCTTCCCTTCTCCCGCTTGCGGGAGAAGGTGCCCGGAGGGCGGATGAGGGCGTTTTTGATCCTTGCTCTGGCTTTCCGCCATATGGCCACTTAGCGGAAATGCGCCTCAATCTGCTCCAGCGTCTTGCCCTTGGTTTCCGGCAGCCAGAACGCGGCGATCAGGAAGAAGGCAAACGTGCACGCCGCCCAGAACAGGAACATGCTGGCGTAGCCGTAATGGCCCACCGTCGGCAGGAACACCGCCGCGATCGTGGTCGACACGAATTGGTTGATCAGCAGCGCGATGCTCATGCCGTTCGAGCGGATGCGGTTCGGCATCAGCTCCGACAAGGCCAGCCACACGCATACACCCGGGCCGACGGCGAAGAACGCCACGAATACCAGGATGCAGGCCGCCACTGCCCAGCCGTGCGAAGCCGGCGGCACCGCGCCAATCCATGCCTGTTCGATGCGCAACGGTGCATTGGCTGCGGCGCTCGGGTCGGGGAAGGGATTCAGATGCAGGCTGCGGAAGAAACGCCCGATCACACTGTCAGTACGCACCGTACCGGAGCGCTCGATCAGCAACTGCTGATCACTGGGGTTGTCGCTGCGCAGTGAGCGCACATCGCTGAATCCGCCGTAACTCCACGACACCGTCAGCTGCGACGGTTGCCCATCGCGATTGCGGGTACCGGCGAGCTGGTGCCATTGCGCCGCATCCAGCTGCAACTGCAGGCCATCAGCCTGCACCGCGTGCTGCAATACCTGCTGCACATCGGCGCGGCCCTGTTCGGCCTTGAAGAACAGCATCGCTGCAGCCAGCAGGGCAAGACAGATGCCGCCACTGCCGATCATCAACAGGAACTTGCGGCCCTTGCGGTCCACCAGGAACAGCGCCACCAGGGTCATGATCACGTTGAGCAGCTTGATTGCCACGTCGGCGCCATTGGCTGCCGCACCCGGCAAACCAGCTTGATTGAGGATGTTGACCGCGTAAGCGAGGATCGAGTTGATGCCGGTGGCCTGGGTGAAAGCCAATACCAGGCAGGCCAGCACGAACGGCACCATGTAGCGGCGGCTGAAAAGCCGATCGCGCTCGCCTTCGGCTTTCGCGATGACTGGATTCTGGATCTGCGCCAGCGTGGCTTCCACCTGCGACGGCGGCAGGGTTGCCTGCAGGCCGCGACGTGCGGCATCGATGCGGCCGCGGCGCGCCAGCCAGCGCGGTGATTCATTGAGCCAGAACAGGCCGATGCAGAACACCACGCCCGGCAGCAGGCAGGTCCAGAAAATCGTACGCCAGGCTTGGTCCTTCACCGCGAACAGATGCTGTGCCTGCTGCACCAGTGGCAGGTTGCGCACCGACTCGGTCGCCGCATCCACCGAATGCGCCTGGTACAGACCAATCAAGGCGGCCAGCACCAATCCAACCGTCAGCAGCAGCTGGAACATCGCTGCGCCGCGACCGCGTCGTTCCGGTCCCAGCACTTCGGCCAGATACAGTGGCACTACCACGCCGATCAAACCACCGCTGATGCCTTGCAACAGGCGTCCAAGCAGCAGCGGTGTATAGCCGGAGGCCAGCGCCATGATCGGGATGCTGGCGGTGAACAGGAGGCCAGCGAGCATCATCGCGCCACGGCGGCCGATCAGGTCGGCGATCATGCCGGCGAACAGCGATGACAACACGCTGCCCAGCAGCACCGCGGCAACCACGAAGCCCATCTGCTGGCTGCTCAGCTGCCACGCATGGCTGGCGGTGGCTTCCAGATAGGGCAGGGCGCCGGCAATGATGCCGATGTCGATGCCGTACAGCAGGCCGCCAAGACCGGCGATGAAAAGGAGATAGCGCACGGGCCAACGCGGGGCGGCGTCGCTGGCGGGCACGGCAAAAGTGGTGTCGGTCATCGGCGCGTTCCTGGGGCAAGATTTTGTAGTGCCGAGCCAAGCTCGGCTCGCCGCGCGGATGCGCGGCGTGTTCCGGTGATACGGCTATCGGAACGGAAGGCTGCCGAACATGGCTCGGCACTACATGGGGCGGGTCAGTTTGGGTCGACCGGGTGGCCGGCTATCCATACCTGCTGCAATTTCAATTGCGGGTCCAGCACCACCATGTCCGCGCGCAGGCCCGGCGCGATGCGGCCGCGGTCTTCCAGGCCCAGGTAATCGGCCTGGATGGTGGAAACACGTTGCGAGGCGTCGGCAAGGTCCAGGCCGACATCGACCAGATTGCGCAGTGCTTGATCCATGGTCAGTGCGCTGCCGGCGAGCGAGCCGGTCGAAAGCCGCACGCAGCCCATGCACTTGTGCACGCGCTGCTCGCCCAACGCGTATTCGCCATCGGGCATGCCGGTGGCGGCGGTCGCATCGGTGACAGCATACAGGCGCGGGATCGCGCGCACGGCCATGCGGATGGCACCGCGGTGCACATGCTGCAGATCGGGAATCAATTCGGCGTATTCGGCATGTGCCAAGGCGGCAGCAGCGATACCGGGCTTGTAGTGATCAACGCCGGTCATGCCGTTGAACAGATGGGTGAAGCCAACCGCACCAGCCTGCAATGCGGCGACCGCATCGTCGTACGTGCCGGCGCTATGGCCGATCTGCACGCGGATGCCCATCGCTGCCAAGGCTGGAATCAAGGCGGTGTGCTGGCCGATCTCCGGTGCAATCGTCAGCACCTTGATCGGGGCCAGTGCATGCAGGTGCTGCACCGACTCCAGCGTTGCTTCCAGCGTGCGTGGCGGCTGTGCGCCCAGCCGCTGCGGACTGATGAAGGGACCTTCCAGATGCACGCCGATGATCTGTGCGGCATCCACATCCGGCGTGGCCATCACCTGGGCGACACCGCGCAGGGCATTTTCGATCTCGCCGTACTCGGCGGTCATCGTGGTGCCGAGCAGGGTGGTGGTGCCGTAGCGGGCATGGGTGTGGGCGATGCGGCGGGCGACATCGCCGCCCTGCATCAGGTCCACACCCGCTGCGCCATGTACGTGCAGGTCGATGAAGCCGGGCAGGATGATCGGCAGATCGCCGCCATTACCTGCGTGGTCTTCCACGTCCAGCGTGCGCAGCTGCTGGTCGAAGTGGACGTGGCCGCGGCGCCAGCCCAAGGGAGTGAGAATGCGGCCGAACAGGCTGCGGATAGCGGTCATAGCGGTGGCTCGGCGGTGATCACTTCGATGCCCTGGCGCTGCAGTCCCTCGCGGGTGGCATCGTCGATGCCGGTATCGGTGATGATGGCGTGGATCTGGTCGAGGCGGGCGATGCGGTGCAGGCTGACGCGGCCGAACTTGGAGGCGTCGGTCAGCACCACGATGCGGCGGGCGCGCTCGACCATGCGGTGATTGAGGCGGGCTTCGGCTTCGTCATGGGTGGTCAGGCCGAACTGCAGGTCCAGACCATCCACGCCAAGGAACAAGGTGTCAAAGCTGTAGGAGGTGAGGCTGGCTTCGGCCTGGCTGCCCTGCAGCGACAGCGACTGCTTGCGCAGCAGGCCACCGGTCAGCAGCACATTGACCGCCGGTGCGTTGGCCAGTTCCCAGGCGATGTTCAAACCATTGGTCATCACGGTGACATCGCGGTGGTCGCGCAGATGCCGGGCCAGGGTCATGGTGGTGGAGCCGGAGTCGATGATGATGTTGTCGCCGGGTTGCACCAGCTGCGCGGCGCGCATGCCGATGGATTCCTTCAGCGACAGGTTCAGCGCATCTTTCTCGTGGATGTCCTGTTCCTGCGGTGGCATGCGCACCAGGGTCGCGCCGCCATGGGTGCGCGTGGCCAGGCCCTGCGCCTCGAAGTGGCCCAGGTCGGTGCGGATGGTCACCGCCGACACACCGAACTGGTCAACCAGTTCGGCAACCTGCACCGAGCCCTGGTCGATCAGGCGTTGCAGGATCTGCTGTCGGCGGGGACGGGTATTGCGCATGGTCAGCTCTCGTGTGCGTTTGAAAGCGGAGATTAACCGTTCGCAAGGTTTTGGGTGCGCAAACTTTCGCTTTGCTTGCGCGTACCTGCCTGATTGGCGCTGCAGGCGCGCGCGTATTCGCCCAGACACTGGCCGACGCGATGCTGCACCAGGGCCGCAGGCGTGGCGGCCAGCTGGCCCTCGCGCACGGCCACGTACTGGCCCGGCAGGTATTGGCTGAGCAGCACCAGCGGCGGGGTGTGCTGTTCGAGGTTGGCGAACAGAGTCTGTACCGCCTGCAGCAGTTCCGGCTCGCCCCAGTAGTAGCGGCAGCGGTCACTGAAGGCGTAGGAGCGCAGCAGACGTAGCGTGGCTTCATCGCCGTGGTAATGCGCCTGCCAGTTCTTCGGCTTGGCCAGCATCACTTGTTCCAGCACCTGTGGCAGCTTCGAGCACTGCGCGGCGGGCAGCAGTTCGGCTTCGATCGCGGCGAGTGCGAACAGCGCTTCGCGGTAGGCAAACGTTGCCGCGGGGCCAACCTTGAGGATGGCGAAGTGATCGCGCACCAGCGCGTGCAGGCCGGATTCGCGCTGGTAGTCGGTGGAGTGCGCTTCGAACACGATGCGCGGCTGCTGTTCAAGGAAATCGGCCAGCTCGCTGGCAGCGGCGGCGTCGTATTCGTGCACGCTGCTGTGGTCGAAGTCCACGCCCGGCTGCACCACCATCGCGATCACGCGCTGCCACGCATCGCGCAGTTCCGGTGTGTCGAAGGCCTGCTGGTGGATGGCCAGGGTCTGCGCGGCCGCGGCCGGCGTGGTCACCGCCAGGCCGCCTGCCAGCGAGGCTTCGCCACCGGGGATCGGCACTTCGGTACCGATCACGTAGACCGGCGGCGGCAGGCCATTGGCCTTGGCGGTGGCTTCGGCAATGACCGCCAGCTCGGCCGAGCGCGCGGCGACAGTGGCATCGGGCAATGGGGTCGGGTCATCTGCGCAGGACATGCTGCAGTCCAGATGGATCTTGTGGAAACCGGCGGCGACATAGGCTTCGATCAATACGCGCGCATTGGCCATCGCTTCGGCGGCTGGCTGCTTCTGCCAGGCGTTGGGACCGAGATGGTCGCCGCCCAGGATCAGCTGCCCGCGCGGGAAGCCTTCTTCATCGGCGAGCGTTTCCACGTAGGCGCGGTACTGCGGCGGGGTCATGCCGGTGTAACCGCCGAACTGGTCGACCTGGTTGGAGGTGGCTTCGATCAGCAGCACAGTGCCGTGCTGCGCGGCCACGTGCATGGCCGCACGCAACACCTGTTCGTTGCTGCAGCAGACGCTGTACAGGCCGACGTTGTGGCCTTGGCGATGAGAGGCAAGCAGGGATTGCAGCGGTGACATGGTCAAGCTCCGGGAATCAGGTAAGCGGGTTGGCAGGCGAGCAGGGCGGCACCACGGGCACCGCCGGCATCGCCGAAGCGCGGTGGCACGATGGGCGGCACTTCCACGCCGTTGAACAGATGTGCGGCGATGGCCGCAGGCAGCTGCTGGTACAGGGGCGCGTATTGCGACAGGCCGCCACCGAGCACGATGACGTGCGGGTCCAGTGCGAGAATCAGCGCGGCGAAACTGTGGCCGAGCAGGTCGCGGTGGATGTCCAGCGCCTGCATGGCGCGGATGTCGCCGGCCTCGGCCTGGGCGATGACCTCGCTGGCGTTGGCCGCAGTGCCGCCAAGATGGCGTTCGATCATGGCCACGCCGCTGCCGGAGACATAGCGCTCCACGCACCCGCGCAGGCCGCAGCCACAATCCAGCAGCGGCAGGCCATGCCGTTGCAGCAGGTTGGCCGGCACGCTCCAGTGGCCCCATTCGCCGGCCAGGCCATTGAAGCCGCCGACAAGTTTGCCGTGCAGGCAGTAACCG
Organism: Stenotrophomonas sp. STEN031; assembly: GCF_056759975.1. NCBI lineage: Bacteria > Pseudomonadati > Pseudomonadota > Gammaproteobacteria > Lysobacterales > Lysobacteraceae > Stenotrophomonas > Stenotrophomonas sp. STEN031. Next base: position 142,896 of record NZ_JBRREA010000005.1, on the reverse strand, counting down.
CCGCCGGCACCGGTGCCGAGGATGGCGCCGAACATGCTGGCATAACCGTCAGCCGCGCCGCCGTGTGCTTCGGACAAAGCAAAGCACTGCAGGTCGTTGCCGAAATGCAGCGGCCGCTGCAGGCGCGCCTGCAGGTCGGCGCTGACGCATTGGCCGGTCAGTGCCGGTACGTTGGCACTGAGCTGGCGGCCACTGCGCCGCTCGCGCACGCCGGGCAGGGCGATGCCGATGGCCTGCGCGCGTTGGCCGAGTTGGGCATCGGCATCTGCGACCAGCGTTTCCACCGCTTGCAGGAAGCCGTTGTAGTCGCCCTGCGGGGTGGCGATGCGTTTGCGCCACGCGACCTGCAGGGTGGCATCGCAGGCCACCAGTTCAATCTTGGTACCGCCAATGTCGATGCCATAACAGGCCGGGGCGCGGGTATCAGCCATGGTGGATGGTGACGCCCTTGACCACGCGGTTGACGGTGCCGTCCGGGAACGGATTGTCCGGGGTCAGGCCGAGTGCGGCCGAGCGCTGCAGTGCGTAGAGCTGTGCGAACGGCAGCCACACCGGCGCCAGCCAGCTGTCGGGCAGGGCAGGCACGGACAAGGTGTAATCGTCGTGGATGCCCAGGTCCGAATGCGGGCCGATCGACAATACCTTGCCCGCAACGCCATCACCGCGCAGTTCTTCCAGCAGATCCTGCTCGTAGCGACGCGACAGCGGTTCGGCGCTGCGCAGCACGACGACCAGGGTTTCATCATTGAGCGTGGACTTGGGACCGTGGCGGAAACCCAACGGGGTATTGGCCAATGCCAGCACGCGGCCGGCAGTGAGTTCCAATACCTTCAGCGCAGCCTCGCGAGCCAGCGCTTCCAGCGGACCACTGGCCAGATAGATAACGCGGTTGTACGGCTGCGCAGCGAGTGCGGCGACTGCTGCATCCCAGTTGGCCAGGCCCTGGCGCGCGAGTGCGGCAACCTGCTGCAGGCGCTGCACACGCTCGGCCCACGGCGCGCTGTCGAACACGGACAGCGCGGCCAGCAGCATGCAGCTCAGGCTGCTGGTCATGGCGAAGGCGCGGTCGCAGCTGGCGGCCGGCATCAGCAGCGTGCAGGTGTCGTCGCGGCCGGCGCCACGACGGGCCAGTTCGCCTTCGGCATTGCAGGTGATGTCGAGGAAGCGGGCATCGTCGACGTCGGCGCGGACGCGGTCGACGGCGGCCACGCTTTCCGGGCTGGAGCCGCTGCGGCCGAACGACACCAGCAGGGTCGGGCGGTCACGCTGCAGGTAGAGCGCCGGGTGGGTGAGCAGGCTGGTGGTGTGCACGGCGCGCACTTCGGCCGGCCACTGCGCGTTGATGGTGTCGGCCACCATCTCGGCAATGAAACCCGAGCTGCCGGCACCGGTGAAGATCACCCGTTGGCGCGGGTCGGACAGGCGCTGCCCAAGGAAATCCTGCAGGCGCGTGCTGGCCTGTTGCAGATCCAGGGCAAGGGTCTCCCACAGCGCGGGCTGCTGGGCGATTTCGGTAGCGGTATCGGCTCCGCCCAGGCGCTGCCAGGCGGTCAGATCGTGAAGCAGGGTGGCATCCATGTGTGATTCCTGATTGGCCAGCGCACCATCTTTCTTTTCTTTCGAAATGTCAAATACCGAAAGCAAAACGAAAGAAATAATTTGATTAGACTTTATTCTCTTGAGAATCGTCCGAAGCGAAAGGTTTCCCGGGAAACCCTTTCGCAGCAATGAATACGCTCAGCTTGATGATGTGAAAGTTGCTGCTCCGCACCATCTTTCGATTGTAAGAAATCTTACTTATCTTTTGCTTTCATTTTGTTGACATCTTTCGATTTCCTGCCCTAGAGTCGGCGCACTCGGTTTCGAAACGCCCGTTGAACGGGTTGGAGGCAAGGTGGAACACTGCGTTCGTCAATCGCCGCTGTTGCTGGCGCTGCTTTCGGCCTTGTTGTTGCCGGCAGTGACCGCACAGGCCGAGCCCATCGGCAATCTGCGCTCCGTCACCGCCAGCGATGGCCGCGACGGCGTGCGTGCCTGGGACGTACGCAGTGACAATGGCAGCACCCTGCGCATCGAGGTGTTGGCCAACGACATCGTGCATGTGCAGGCTGGCCGCAACGGCAAGCTGACCGGCGCTGGTGACAAGGCCGCGCCCATCGTGTTGCCGCAGCCCGTGCAGCCGGTGCAGGCGCAGCTGGAAGAAGACGCGCAGGAAATCCGCGTGCGTACCCCGGCGCTGGTCCTGCATGTGCAGCGCCAGCCCCTGCAGCTGCGGCTGGAGCGTCTGGACGGTGGCAAGGCGGTGTCGCTATGGCAGGAACAGCAGCCGCTGGACCTGTCCGCCGAGCAGAGCGTGCAGGTACTGTCCTCGCAGGCCGATGAAGCCTTCTACGGCGGCGGCCAGCAGAACGGCCGTTTCCAGTTCAAGGGCCGCGAACTTGAAGTTTCCTATTCCGGTGGCTGGGAGGAGGGCGACCGCCCGAGCCCGGCACCGATGCTGCTCAGCTCACGCGGCTGGGGCATGTTGCGCAATACCTGGAGCGACGGCAGCTATGACCTGCGCCAGCCGGACCAGGCCACGCTGCTGCACCGCGAGGACCGCTTCGACGCCTATTACTTCGTCGGCAATGATCTGCAGCGGCTGCTGGAACGCTACACCCAGCTGACCGGCCGGCCGAACATGGTAGCGCGCTGGGCGCTGTCCTACGGCGACGCCGACTGCTACAACGACGGCGACAACATCAAGAAGCCCGGCAGCGTGCCCGAAGGCTGGAGCGATGGCCCCACCGGCACCACCATCGACGTGGTCAACAGCGTCGCTGCCAAGTACCGCGAGAACGACATGCCGGGCGGCTGGATCCTGCCCAATGACGGTTACGGCTGCGGTTACAAGCAGCTGCCGGAGACCGTACAGGGCCTGGCCAAGTACGGCTTCAAGACCGGCCTGTGGACCGAGAATGGCGTCGACAAGATCGCATGGGAAGTCGGCAAGGCCGGCACCCGCGTGCAGAAGCTGGACGTGGCCTGGACCGGGCAGGGCTATCAGTTCGCGATGGATGCCAACCGCCAGGCGTTTGACGGCATCCTCAATAATTCCGACTCGCGCCCCTTCCTGTGGACGGTGATGGGTTGGGCCGGCATCCAGCGCTATGCGGTTGCATGGACCGGTGACCAGAGCAGCAGCTGGGATTACATCCGCTGGCACGTGCCGACCCTGGTGGGTTCCGGTCTGTCGGGCATGGCCTATGCCAGCGGCGACGTCGATGCGATCTTCGGCGGCAGCGCCGAGACCTTCACCCGCGACCTGCAGTGGAAGACCTTCACTCCGGTGTTGATGGGCATGTCCGGTTGGTCGTCGAACGCGCGCAAACACCCCTGGGCTTTCGACGAGCCCTACCGTTCGATCAACCGCGACTACCTCAAGCTGAAAATGCGCCTGACCCCTTATATGTACGGGCTGGTGCACGATGCCGCGCAGAGCGGTGCACCGCCGGTGCGCGGGCTGATGTGGGACAACCCGCAGGACCCGCACGCGCAGGACGAAACCTACAAGTATCAGTTCCTGCTCGGCCGTGATCTGCTGGTTGCGCCGGTGTACCGCAGCCAAGCCGCGAGCCGTGGCTGGCGCCGCGACATCCATCTGCCGGCCGGCGGCTGGTACGACTATTGGGACGGCCGCCATCTACAGGCCGGTGCCGCAGGCAGGCAGCTGGACCGTCCGGTCGAACTGGCGACGCTGCCGGTATTCGTGCGTGCCGGTGCGATCCTGCCGATGTACCCGGAGATGCTGTTCGACGGCGAGAAGCCGTTGGATGAAGTGACCTTCGATCTGTACCCGCAGGGCGAATCCAGCTACACCTTGTACGAAGACGATGGCAGCACCCGCCGCTACCAGAAGGGCGAGTCGAGCACGCAGCAGATTCGCGTGCAGGCACCGGCGCAGGGCAGTGGCCCGGTGCAGGTCGAGATAGCGCCGGTGCAGGGCGAGTATCAAGGTCAGTTGGCGCAGCGCCGTTACGGCCTGCGCGTGTTGAATCGCAGCGCACCGACTGCCGTGCAACTGGATGGTCGTACGTTGCCCAAGCTTGCTGACGCGGCCGCACTGCAGGCAGCCAGCGAAGGCTGGTACTTCGATGGCAAGGAACGCAAGGGCACGCTGCATGTGCGTACCGCCAGCCAGGACATCCGCACGCCGTTGAAATTGCAGCTGGATTTCCCGGTAGCCGCCGCGCTGGCTGACGACGCTTTCCCGAATGCGCCGGAGCTGGGCCGCGCGCTGCCGTCCGACAGTCTGCTGGTGGTCAACCGTCCGGCCGAAGAGCCCGGCCATCCGCTGGAAAATGCCTTCGACGACGATCCGGCGACGTGGTTCCGCAGCGTGCGCAACCAGGCCATCCGCACCGGCGCCCATGAGTGGGTTGTGGGCTTTGGCGAGCGCAAGTTGATCGACGGCATCGAGCTGGCACCGCGCAACGACCAGCACTGGAAGCACGGTCAGGTCCGTGACTACGAAATCTACATGGCTGACAGCAATGGCGAGTGGGGCAAGCCGATTGCCAGCGGTCACCTGCAGCTGAAGCAGGAACTGCAGCGCATCGACTTCCCTGCCCATGCCGGGCGCCTGTTGCGCTTCCGCGTGCTCAGCGTGCAGAACCCCGACGGTGACGGCGCAAGTGGTGCCGATCCGATGGTGACCGCAGCGCAGGGCAGCACCGCGCGTGCGGTGGATGCACTGCAGCCGCGCGATGTTGGCCCGATTGCACTGTCCACCTTCCATATCCTCGAGCAGCAAACGGCCGAACGGCCGGCGCGGCAGCAATACCTCTCCCAGCTGCCGCTGCCGGCCGTATTGGCCACCCAGGTGCATGCCGATCGTTCGTTCGCTGCGGCCGTGCCGATGCGCATGAACGGCCTGCAGTTCCGCCGCGGTCTCGGCGTCGGTGCGCAAAGCCGCATCGACATGAACTTGAAGGGGCAGTGGAAAACGCTACGTGCCGACCTGGGCGTCGATGACCAATGCCGTCAAGCCGGTGGTCTGCAGTTCCAGGTCTGGGGCGATGACCGCCTGCTCTATGACAGCGGTTTTGTGAAAGCACCGGGCGTGGTCAAGCCCGAGCTCGACATCCGTGGTCTGTCCAGATTGAGTCTGCGCACCTTGGGCGCGCAGGGTAGCCAACCGTCCCAGGTCTGCGCCAACTGGGCCAATGCCGTACTGATCGGCGAGGAGGGCGATTCCGCCGACATCCTCGCCCCATGACCCACCCGTAACACCGCTCCTCCCACCGGATTACCCCCGGCTACGGTCCAAGAACCGTGGCATGGGATCGCTTTGCCCGCCAACTGCTGTTTTTTTTGCGTGCCCTTGCCAGGAGAGAACCCCGATGTTGCCAGCCAACCGCAGTGCCAAACGCTGTTTGCAAGCTCCACTATCGTTGGCTGTCGCCAGCGTGTTGTTCGCCATCGCCGCACCTGCCTTCGCGCAGGACAAGGCTGAAAAGGAAAAGGACAAGACCACCGAGTTGTCCCGCATCGAGGTCACCGGTTCCAACATCCGCCGCACCGATGTGGAAACCGCCTCGCCGGTGCAGGTGATCAGCAAGCAGGACATCGAAAACATGGGCGCGCGCACGCTGTTGCAGGTGCTCGACAATCTGCCAGCGGCACGACCGGGCCAGGTTGATTCCAAGTCCTTGTTCACCGGTTCCGACGGCGCTTCACAGGCCAACCTGCGCGGCCTCGGCGCACAGGGCACGCTGGTGCTGTTGAATGGCCGCCGCCTGTCGTACTACGGCGCACCGGCTGGCTTCCAGACCCAGTTCGTCAACATCGATGCCATTCCTGCCGCCGTCATCGAGCGCATGGAAGTGCTGACCGACGGCGCCTCGGCCGTATACGGCACCGACGCGGTGGCCGGCGTCATCAACGTCATCACCAAGAGCAGCTACCAGGGCCTGGAAGTCAGCGGTACCTGGGATACCGCTTCGCGCTTTGATTCCTTCGGTGAAAAGCAGGCCAGTGTCACCGGCGGTTTCGGCGACATGGCCGAGGATGGCTACAACGTCTATGCCAGCGTCAACCTGTATGAGCGCGACGGTATTCCGGACAGCGAGTGGTACCTGAAGCATCCGGGCCAGTTCTACGTCAACAATCCGGACTACATCAAGAACCTGCGGCTGGACACCGGCAGTGCGCCGGGCGTGTTCAACCCCGGCTATTACTACGCCATCGATCCGGTCACCGGCGTGCGCAAGGACGAGGCTGCACCGGGCTGCAACAACGTGCTGCAGGTCAGCAGTGGCACCCGTTGCATCTGGCAGACCTGGATGAACCGGCAGATCAACGGCGGCGCGGACTCCAAGCGCGTCACTGCCTACGTCAATGGTCATTACCAGCTCAATGACAGCACCGAGGCATTCGCCGAAGTCACCTATACCGACATCGACCTGCACGCCAATGGCGGCACCCCACGCGCGTATGGCACCACCACCGGCAATCCGCAGAGCTGGTTCTCGCGCAACACCGGCAATACGGTCAACCAGTTCCTGACCCCGTGGCTTGGCCCGAACAACGAATACAACCACGCCAGCCCGGAGTTGAAGGCGATGAATGGCGGTGTGGTCGGTTTGGGTTACCTGCTGCAGGACGTCGGCGGTGGCCACTTCGGTCAGCGCAATACCGACGACAGCTACCGTGTGGTGGCAGGCCTGCGTGGTGCTGCCGGCGACTGGAACTGGGAAACCGCGTTCGCCACCGCCGGCTCGCACTCGGTCACCTACCAGACCACCAACGTCAACCTGAAGGGCTTCGAGAAAGCCTTCGGTCCGTACACCATCGATCCGGGTACCGGTCGCGTCATCATTTCCGATCATCCGGCCTACAAGTTCGGTGAGATCAGTGAAGCCAACGCGGCGCTGATCCGCGAAGCCTTCCCGACCTTCGACATCGAGTCGTGGACGCGCCTGCACACCCTGGACGGCAAGATCGAAGGCCCGCTGTTCAACATGCCGGCCGGCGAAGTGCGTGCGGCCTTCGGCTTCAATGCCACCCGCGAAACCTTCTACACGCCGGGCAACCCGGATGCCGCCAACGGCCTGATCACCCAGCAGGGCGGCTCGTGGTTCGACGGCAAGCGCAACACCTACGCGCTGTTCTCCGAAGCCGTGGTGCCGCTCACCGAGAAGCTCGAAATGGACCTGGCACTGCGCCTGGACAAGTACCCGGGCTTCAGCGCCAATGCCGCGCCGAAGATCGGCCTGAAGTACCAGGCCCTGCCGCAGCTGATGCTGCGTGGTACCTATTCGGAAGGCTTCCGTGCACCCAGTCTGGCCGAGGCCGGCAGCGGTGGCGTGTATGCGCAGATCGGTGGTTACCGCGATGAAGTCCGTTGCGCCGAAACCAATGCAATTGCCGGCCTGCTGCGGCAGTCCAACCGCGTCGTGGACAAGGATCTGGGCAACAGCCTGTGGAACAGCGATTGCAGCCGCAACGTGGCGCGCATGACCCAGCCCAACCAGGACCTGAAGCCGGAGAAGGCGAAGATCGCCACGCTGGGCGTCGTGCTGGAGCCGACCGATTGGCTGTCGGTGTCGGCGGATTACTGGTTCGTGTACCGTCGCGATGAAATCGTCGCGCCGGACTACAGCAAGGAAGAAGACATCGATTCGATGACGCGCTTCCCGATCACCGAGTCCGACAAGTCCAACCTCGCTGCACTGGCTGCGATGTGCAGCGACCCTGCCAGCGGCGTGACCTGTCCGGGCACCTTGCCGGGCTACAGCATCGGCAACGTGGCCAGCGTGATCGGCCAGTACAGCAACCGTGGCCGCACCCTGATCGACGGCTTCGACGTCGATCTGCGCAGCCGCTTCGACCTGGGTGAATGGGGCCGCCTGAACATTGGCGTGGCAGCTACCATCGCCAATCGCAACATGTACAACTCCGACAACGGTGACGGCTGGTACTACGGCAACCTGGTTGGCTACTACAACAACCCGAAGGTGCGCGCCACGTTCAATACCAACTGGACCTATGGCAACTGGGACACCGGCTTCTACGTGAACTATGTGGGTGGCACCAAGTGGGCCTATGACCGCATCGACGCGCAGGACAACAACGCGCAGACCTGCACCGGCAGCTTCCTCGACCTGGCCCCCGGCCATTGCGGCGGCGCACCGGCCTGGTGGACTGCAAACCTGAGCGTGAACTGGCGTCCGATCGAGAAGCTGAGCGTCGGCGTGACCGTCAAGAACCTGTTCAACCGCCTGCCGTTCTATGACCCGAACGACTGGATGAACTTCTCCGGCTATGCCAACAACTTTGGTCGCATCTACAGCGTGACCGCCACCTACAAGTTCTGATCCACCGCAACAGCGCTTCCCCCTCATGCATTGCATGAGGGGGAAGACAGTGACACCGTCAGCATGGTCGCGGCACGCCTGCCATGACCGGCACGACCCCTGAAAGAGGAAACACAATGAAGCGTAGGGAATTCATCATGGCCAGCGCGGCCCTTGCCGCCACCAGCCTGCTGCCGAACACGCCGGCTTGGGCACGTGGCCGCAAGGTGCGTCTGGGTGTGATCGGCACCGGCATGCGCGGTCTGGTATTGCTGAAGGAACTGGTACGCCGCGACGACGTCGAAGTGGTTGCCCTGTGCGACATCGAACCGATCATGCTCGGCCGCGCCATGGACATGGTGGCCAAGGCCGGCAAGCCGGCACCGCAGGCCTATGGCGCCGACCGTGACCAGAATGCCTGGATGCGCCTGCTGGAGCAGCGCGGCCTGGACGGCGTGATCATCGCCACCCCGTGGGAGCTGCATGCACCGATGGCGATCGCGGCGATGCAGGCCAAGGTCGCGGTGGGCTGCGAAGTGGTTGCCGGCATCACCCTGCAGGACCATTGGGATGTACTCAATACCCAGCTCAGCACCGGCACCCCGTACATGCTGCTGGAGAACGTCTGCTACCGCCGTGACGTGATGGCCGCGCTGCAGATGGTGCGTCAGGGCCTGTTCGGCGAACTGGTGCACCTGCAGGGTGGCTATCAGCACGACCTGCGCGGGGTGAAGTTCAACGACGGCACGCCGGAGCATCCCTACGACAGCGGCGTCGAGTTCGGCGCCAAGGGCTGGTCGGAAGCACGCTGGCGCACCGAGCACTCGGTACAGCGCAATGGCGAGCTGTATCCCAGCCACGGCATCGGCCCCTGCGCGATGTATACCGGCATCAACCGTGGCAACCGTTTCACCCATATCAATGCCTTCGCCAGCAAGGCGCGTGGCCTGCATGAGTACACCGTGGCCAAGAGCGGTGGCACTACGCATCCGAGCACCAAGGTCAAGTTCAAGCTCGGCGATATCGTCACCACCACGCTGGCCTGCGAGAACGGCGAGACCATCCTGCTGCAGCACGACACCTCCTTGCCGCGCCCGTATTCGATGGGCTTCCGTGTGCAGGGCACCAAGGGCCTGTGGATGGACGTCAACCACGGCATCCACATCGAAGGCCGCAGCCCGCCGCACCAGTGGGAAGAGTTCAAGACCTACCAGGACCAGTACGAGCACCCGCTGTGGAAGCAGCATGCCGATACCGCCGCCAGCGCCGGCCACGGTGGCATGGACTGGTTCGTGATCCACGCTTTCGTGGAAGCACTGAAGGCCAAGGCACCGATGCCGATCGACATCTACGATGCGGTGACCTGGAGCGCGATCACCCCCTTGTCCGAGCAGTCGATTGCCAACAGCTTCCAGACCCTGGAGTTCCCGGACTTCACCAAGGGCCTGTGGCAGCAGCGCAAGCCGATCTTCGCCTTCGACGGCAGTTATTGATCAGCCGGGTTTCAGCCCCCTCCCTTGCGCCGAAGGCGTAGGGGAGGGTTGGGGAGGGGTTGAGGTTTTAGACCCTTCCCGCAATGCCAGCTTCGCGGCTTACGCCGCTCCTACAGCGCTGACTAGCGTTCCAATTCCACGTCCGGATCCGCCACCGGCGACGGCGGCGTAGCCGGGACTTCCGCCGGGGTGGCCTGCGCCGGCTTGTCGAGGATGCTGGCGCTGCGCCATTTACCCCAGCGGTAATAGGCCATGATCATCAGCATCGAGCACAGCGCGCTGACCGGGAAGCTCCACCAGATCGCATCGGCACCAAAGCGCGGCTGCAGCCACAGCGCGAACGGCACGCGGATGCCCCACATACCGATTGCCAGGATCAACAGCGGCGGCAGCACCGCGCCGGTGGAGCGGACCACGCCGGACAGCACGAAGTTGACCCCGAAGAACAGGAACGACCACACCGCGATGTGGTTCAGGTGGCGACCGATCTCCAGCGCCTCGCTGGCGGCTGGCAGGAACAACGCCAGGGTGCTGCGATCAAACAGGATGATCGGCGCGATCAAGGCCCCGGTCAGCAGGAAATTGAACAGCACGCCGGTACGCGCTGTGGCTTCCACCCGTGGCCAGAGGCCGGCGCCGACGTTCTGCGCGGCCATCGTCGAGCAGGCCGCGCCAATGGCCATGGCCGGCATCTGCACATAGGTCCACAACTGCATCGCCGCGCCATAGGCCGAGGCGGTTTCCACCCCGTAGCCATTGACCATGCTGATCATCATGATCATCGCCAGCGAGATCAGGATCATCTGCAGGCCCATCGGCACGCCCTTGACCACCAGCGCCTTGAGGATGACCGTGTCGATCTTCAGCAGGCCGATGTCCTTGCGTCCCAGCCACAGCATGTGCCGCTTGTTGCGCAGGTAGAGCATCAGGCCGGCCAGTGCCAGGCCCTGCGAGAAGAAGGTGGCCCACGCTGCACCGGCAATGCCGAGTTCCGGGAACGGACCGACGCCGAAGATCAGCAATGGGTTGAAGGCGATATCCATCAGCACCGCCAACAGCAGGAAGCGGAACGGCGTGCGCGCGTCGCCGGCACCGCGCAGGGCGGCGGTAATGAAGGCGAACGCGTACAGCAGCGGCATCGCCAGGAAGATCACCTTCAAATAGGCATCGGCCATCGGCAGTGATTCGGCGGGTGTACCCATCGCCAGCAGCAGGCGATGCGACAGGAACCAGCCCAGCACCGCGATCACCGCAGACAGACTGATGAAGAAGGTGGCGCTGGTGCCCATTACCCGCCGCGCCTGCGGTAGGTCCTTGGCACCGATGGACTGGCCGATCAGGATGGTCGCGGCCATGCCGATACCGAACACCGAGCCGATCAGGAAGAACATGATGTTGTTGGCGTTGGCCGTGGCGGTCAGCGCTGCCTCGCCGAGGAACTTGCCGACCCAGATGGCATTGACCGACCCGTTCAGCGACTGTGCGATGTTGCCAGCCAGAATCGGGAGCGCGAACATGAGCAGGCTGGTGCCGATCGGGCCTTCGGTCAGCGAGCGGGTTTGCTTGGTTTTCGACATGGACAACGTTGTCGGGATCGGGGCAGGCACACTAGCATCTTGCAGGTGAGGGTGCCGGCGTCAGGTATCAACGGTAGGTCGCTTACACAGGAGTGATGGCAACGCGATGAGTGGTGAAGTCGTAGCGGTAGCAAGCATTCGTCTTGATGTATGGCTGTGGGCGGCACGTTTCTTCAAGACCCGCAGCCTGGCCAAACAGGCGGTGGAGACCGGCAAGGTGGATGTGGATGGTCAACGCCCCAAGTCGTCCCGCGCCATACGTGTGGGCGATGCGCTGCGGGTGCAGCGTGGCGATGAGATCTTCGAGATCGCGGTACGCGGGCTCAGCGACAAACGCGGCTCGGCGCCGGTAGCGCAGGCCATGTACGAAGAATCGGCAGCTTCGAAGCAGGCGCGTCACGAACTGCACCTTCGCCGCGCCGCTGAACGCACCGGCTACCAGGCCCCGGAGCACAAACCCGACAAGCGCGCCCGCCGCCTGATCCGCGCCCTGGGCGACCTCGACGCACTCTGACCCAAGCGATTCACCTGTAGTGCCGAGCCATGCTCGGCAGGGGCTTTACCGAAGAAGCCAACCCTGTAGTGCCGAGCCATGCTCGGCATTGGGCTCTACCAGTGAAGCCTCTGCCGAGCATGGCTCGGCACTACAGAAACAAAAACGCCACCTTGCGGTGGCGTTTTCAATCAATCTTCATCAGCTCAACGCTTGCCGCTACCCAGCAAGCCGCTGCCCAGCTTGATCAGGTCGCTGACGCCGAACTGGCCGTCGCCATCCTGGTCCATCACGCTGCCCAGCAGGCCTCCGCCGATACCGCCGGCCTGCGTCACCTGCTGCTTCTCCTGCCCCAGGATCTGCGCCAGCCCACCGGCACTGGCCTGGCCGCCACTGCTCATGCGCTGGGCGATATAAGCCATCACGATCGGGGCGAGGATCTTCAGCAACTGGCTGGAGCTGCTCGGGCTCAGGCCCGTGGCTTGGGCCAGGCCGGTTTCAGCGCGGTCCTGGTTGCCACCGAAAATGTGGCCGAGGATGCCGGCGCCGTTGGCGGCCGGGCTGTTGCCGCCGCCCATCACCGCACCCAGCACGCTGCCGATGTCCAGGCCGCTGTGGTTGTTCTGCAGCGCGCCGAACAGCGCTTCGGCGCCCTGTGGCTTGGCTGCGTTGTTGCCCAGCGCACCCATCAGCAGCGGCAGCGCGGCGCTGATGGCGCCCGACGCCTGCTGGCTGTCGATGCCCAGCTGCTGGGAAACCTGCTGCAGCGGTGCGCCTTGCAGCTGGGAGAGAAGGTCGTCGGTCAGGCTCATCGGGAGATCCTTGAATGGGTGGGTTGCCGAGCGGCATGGTAACCCCCGCAAGGGGGCGTAGGTGAAGGGGGCAATGACGTGTTGGTTTGTGGGCAGAAACAGCACCGCCCGCGCAGGGCGGGCGGTGCTGTTTCGTCATTGGATCAGTGAATCGGGCTTACAGCTCGATGTCCTCGGCGCCCGGGGTGGCGGTCGGGAAATCGCTGCCCGGGTGCGGCGGCGGTGCGAACGGATCGGCCGGGGCGGTTGCCGCGGCCAGCTTCTGCAGCGCAGCGGCGATGCCGGCACCGTAGGCCGGGTCAGCCTTGTTGCAGTTGTCGATGTGGCGCTGCTTGATGAAGTCCGGGGCATCACCCAGGGCGCGGGCGGTGTTCTCGAACAGGCGCTGCTTCTGCTCGGCGTTGTAGCTGCGGAACAGTGCACCGGGCTGGCTGAAGTAGTCGTTGTCGTCTTCGCGGAAGTTCCAGAAGTCGGCATCGCCACGGATCTTCAGGGCCGGCTCGCGGTACTGCGGCTGCTCCTGCCACTGGCCATAGCTGTTGGGCTCGTAGTGCGGCAGGCCGCCGTAGTTGCCGTCCACGCGCATGGCGCCATCGCGGTGGTTGCTGAAGACCGGGCAGCGGGCGGCGTTGACCGGGATCTGGTGGTGGTTCACGCCCAGGCGGTAGCGCTGTGCGTCGGTGTAAGCGAACAGACGTGCCTGCAACATCTTGTCCGGCGACGGGCCAATGCCCGGTACCAGGTTGCTCGGTGCGAATGCCGACTGCTCCACGTCCATGTACCAGTTGTCGGGGTTGCGGTTGAGCTCGAACTCACCGACTTCGATCAGCGGGTAATCGCTCTTCGGCCAGACCTTGGTCAGGTCGAACGGATGGATGCGGTAGGTCTCTGCCTCCAACTCCGGCATGACCTGCACGAACAGCTTCCACTTCGGGAACTCACCGCGCTCGATTGCCTGGAACAGATCGCGGCCGTGGCTTTCGCGGTCCTTGCCGACCAGCACTTCGGCCTGCGCGTCGGTCAGTGCCTGCACGCCCTGCTGGGTGACGAAATGGAACTTCACCCAGAAGCGTTCGCCACCTTCATTGGTGAAGCTGTAGGTGTGCGAACCAAAGCCGTTCATATGGCGGAAGCTGCGCGGGATGCCGCGATCGCTCATCACCACGGTCACCTGCATCAGTGCTTCCGGTAGCAGGGTCCAAAAATCCCAGTTGTTGCGCGCGCTGCGCAGGTTGGTGTGCGGGTCGCGCTTGACCGCCTTGTTGAGGTCGCCGAACTTGCGCGGGTCACGCAGGAAGAACACCGGCGTGTTGTTGCCTACCAGGTCCCAGTTGCCTTCCTCGGTGTAGAACTTCAGCGCGAAGCCACGGATGTCGCGCTCGGCATCGGCCGCGCCGCGCTCACCGGCCACGGTGGTGAAGCGGGCGAACATCTCGGTCTGCTTGCCCACTGCCGAGAAGAGCTTGGCGCGGGTGTACTTGCTGATGTCATGGGTGACGGTGAAGGTGCCGAATGCGCCTGAGCCCTTCGCATGCATGCGACGTTCGGGAATGATTTCGCGGTTGAGGTTGGCCAGCTTCTCCAGCAGCCACACGTCTTCCATCAGCAGCGGGCCACGCGGGCCGGCGGTCTTGCTGTTCTGGTTGTCCACCACCGGTGCACCAAAGGCGGTGGTCATGGGTGTTACCGGCGCGTCGCCATGCTTCTGTGCAGGCGTGGTGCTGGTATCGCGCTGCGACTGCGCGGCCTGCTCGGGGGATGGGGCCGTGTGGTACGGACAGGTGGGCTTGGTGTCATTGCTCATGGCTGGCTCCTGCTGGCGTTGGGGTTTTGCTTTCACCGACTGTAACCATGGAAGCGTTAAATGAGTAATCAAATGAAACGTTCGCTTTGATAGGGCTTATCTATTGCTCAGCTTGCCCACATAAATGCGCTCTGTTGAAGCCCCGGGAGCAATCCACCGGCTGCCAGCCGTTATGCTGGTCAGCTGACTGTCCCGGATCCACCCATGAGCCAACGCGCCGCCCGATTGCTGCACCTGCTGGATGAATTGCGGCGGCGCCGCACGCCGGTGCGCGGCGCCGAGCTGGCGCAGCGGCTGGAGGTGAGCCTGCGCACCGTGTATCGGGATATCGATGCGTTGCGCGGGCAGGGCGCCGATATCGCGGGTGATCCTGGTGTCGGCTATCAGCTAAGGCCGGGCTTTCTGTTGCCGCCGATGATGTTTTCCGCCGAAGAACTTGAAGCGGTGTTGTTGGGCGCGCGTTGGGTGGCGTCGCACGGCGACCCTGAACTGGCGGCTGCCGCCGACACGGCCTTGCAGCGTGTCATTGGCGTGTTACCGGAGACGCTGCGGCTGCAGGTGGAAACCAGCGGCCTGTTCGCGCCGCACTGGCACGCGGTGCCACCGGAGCCATGGTTGCCGGCTCTGCGCCGTGCCATCCGCGACGGCAACGCTGTGCGCATCCAGTATCGCGATGTCGAGGGCAGGGTCAGTGAGCGCATGATCTGGCCGTTCGCGATGGCCTTCATGGCCGATGTACGGATGCTGGCGGCGTGGTGCGAGATGCGCGGTGATTTCCGTCACTTCCGCGCTGATCGATTGTTGGCATTGGAGGACACTGCGCAACGCTATCCGGCGCAGCGCCATCAGTTGCTGAAGCGCTGGCGTGCGCAATGCATGATGGACAACTGATGCATCACTGCTGACAGTGGTTGTCAGCAGCCCCTGCGCACACTGACGGCTCCCAACAAACGCAGGTGCCTGACATGACCGACACGCTCGCCTTCTACACCCATCCGCATTCGCGCGGCCGCATCACCCGCTGGATGTTGGAGGAGACCGGCCTGCGCTACGACGCTGTCATGCTCGAATACGGCACCAGCATGAAGTCCGCGCAGTATCTGGCGATCAATCCGATGGGCAAGGTTCCGGCCTTGCTGCAGGGCAAGACGGTGATCACCGAGAATGCCGCGATCTGCCTGCACCTGGCCGATCTGGCGCCGGAAAAGGCCTTGCTGCCGCCGGTAGGCAGTGCGGAACGCGGCGAATGCTACCGCTGGGTATTGTTTGCGGCCGGGCCGCTGGAAGCTTTCGTTACGGATCGTCGCCATGGCGGCTTGGCGCCGCCGATGGAGGCGGGTTACGGCACCGCAGAGGACCTGTTGCACACGCTGGAAACTGCCGTCGCCGGTAAACGTTATCTGGTGGGTGATGGTTTCACCGTCGCCGACCTGTATATGGCCTCGTTCCTGAGCTATTACATGCGCGTGGGCGAGCTGGAGGCCAAGCCGGTGTTCACCGATTACTGTGATGTGCATCTGCAGCGGCCGGCGTCGGTGCGTGCGGGCGAGTTGGATGATGCCTTGCTACCGCTTGTAGGAGCGGCGTAAGCCGCGAGTCGGGGATTGCTCGAAAGGCGGAAAGAGCCAACCCCTCCCCAACCCTCCCCTTGGCCTTCGGCCAAAGGGAGGGAGTGGCAGTTGTAGTGCCGAGCCATGCTCGGCATTGAGCGGTGCCGAGAAAGTCCCTTGCCGAGCATGGCTCGGCACTACAGGGCCGCTGCTGCTCAGATCAGAGACTTCACCCGGTACAGCGCTTCCAGCGCCTGCTTCGGTGTCAGCTCATCCGGATCGATCGCCTGCAGTGCATCCAGAGCCGCTGAGCTCGGCGCGGCAAACAGACCAAACTGCTGCGGCGCATCCAGGGCCTGCGGAGCCATCGCCGCGCTCTGGGTTTCACCGCCGCGCTGTTCCAGCTCGGCCAGACGGCGGCGCGCCTGCGCCACCGTCGACTTGGGCAGGCCGGCCAGTGCAGCTACCTGCAAACCAAAGCTGCGGTTGGCCGGGCCGTCCTTCACTGCGTGCATGAACACCAGGGTGTCGCCGTGTTCCACCGCATCCAGATGCACGTTGGCGATGCCGCTGGCGCCGCCTTCATGGCTCTCGTCGGCCAGCGCGGTCAGCTCGAAGTAGTGGGTGGCGAACAAGGTGTAGCAGCGGTTCTGGTAAGCCAGGTGGCGGGCCACCGCGTCGGCCAGGGCCAGGCCGTCATAGGTGGAGGTGCCGCGGCCGATTTCGTCCATCAACACCAGCGAGTGCGCGGTGGCGTGGTGCAGGATGTAGCTGGTCTCGGCCATTTCCACCATGAAGGTGGATTGGCCCTTGGCAAGGTCGTCGCCGGCGCCGATGCGGGTCAGGATGCGGTCGATCGGGCCGATCACCGCACGGCTGGCCGGCACAAAGCTGCCGATATGCGCCAGCAGCACGATCAGTGCGTTCTGCCGCATATAGGTCGATTTACCGCCCATGTTCGGGCCGGTGATGACCAGCATGCGGCGGTCGGGGTGCAGGTCCAGGTCATTGGGCTCGAACGGTGCTTCGCGCACTGCTTCCACCACCGGGTGGCGGCCGCGCTCGATGCGCAGGCAGGCGTCTTCCTGCAGTTCCGGCTGCGCCCAGTCCAGTGCCTGCGCGCGCTCGGCGAATGCCGCCAGCACGTCCAGCTCGCTCAGGGCGCCGGCACAGCGCTTCAAGGGCTCCAGCTGCTCGCCGACGATGTCGAGCAGGCCTTCGTACAGCAGCTTCTCGCGGCTGAGCGAGCGCTCGCGTGCCGACAGCACCTTGTCCTCGAAGTTCTTCAACTCCTCGGTGATGTAGCGCTCGGCATTGGTCAGGGTCTGGCGGCGGGTGTAGTGCACCGGCGCCTTGTCGGCCTGGCCCTTGCTGATCTCGATGTAATAGCCATGCACGCGGTTGTAGCCAACCTTCAAGGTGGCGATGCCGCTGGCCTGGCGCTCGCGCGCTTCCAGGTCGATCAGGAACTGGTCGGCGTGGGTGGACAGGCGGCGCAGTTCGTCCAGTTCGGTGTCGTAGCCTTCGGCGATCACGCCGCCGTCGGACAGTTTCAGCGGCGGCTGTTCGGCAATAGCGCTGGCCAGCAGGTGCGCGCTTTCATCGTGCGAGCCCAGCTCGGCGCGCAACTGCTGCAGGCGCGGCGAATCCAGCGTGTCCAGCTGCGCGTTGATGGCCGGCAACAGGCCCAGGCCATCACGCAGGGTGGAGAAATCGCGCGGCCGCGCCGAGCGCAGTGCCATGCGGGTCAAGATACGTTCGATATCGCCAAGCGCGCGGAAGCTGTCGCGCAGGTCGGCATCGGCGCCGCGATCGATCAGCGTGGCTACGGCATGGTGGCGTTGCTGCAGCACGTTGCGCAGGCGCAACGGGCGGTGCAGCCAGCGCCGCAGCAGGCGCCCGCCCATCGGCGAGACCGTGCTGTCGAGCACGCCGAGCAAGGTGTTGCGGGTGTCGCCATCAACGCGCGTATCCAGCTCCAGATGACGGCGGGTGGCAGCATTCATCGCGATCGCCTCACCAGCGTTCTCCATCGCGATGGCGGTCAGGTGCGGCAGGCGCTGCTTCTGGGTTTCCTCGACATAGCCGAGCAGGGCGCCGGCGGCCCCAGTGGCGCGCGGCTTGTCGTCAATGCCGAAGCCGCTCAGGTCGTGCAGCTTGAAGAAGTTCAACAGGTGGCGACGACCACTGTCGGCGTCGAACAGCCACGGTGCGCGGCGGCGCACGCCGCTGCGGTGGCGCAGGAATTCGGGCCAGTTCTCCTCGTCGGGCACCAGCAGTTCGGCCGGTTCCAGCCGGGCCAGTTCGGCTTCCAGCGCGTCGTCGTTGTCTACTTCATTGACCAGGAAGCGACCGCCGGCCAGATCGGCCCAGGCCAGGCCGTAGCCGGCCTTGCTGCGCGACAGCGCCATCAGCAAGGTATCGCGGCGTTCGTCCAGCAGGGCCTCGTCGGTGACGGTGCCGGGGGTGACCACGCGCACAACCTTGCGTTCGACCAGGCCCTTGGCCAGCGCCGGGTCGCCGATCTGCTCGCAGATCGCCACCGACTCGCCGACTGCCACCAGCCGCGCCAGATAGCCTTCGAAGGAGTGCACCGGTACGCCGGCCATCGGGATCGGCGCACCGCCGGAGCTGCCGCGCTGGGTCAGGGTGATATCGAGCAGGCGCGCGGCCTTGCGCGCGTCGTCATAGAACAGTTCGTAGAAATCGCCCATCCGGAAGAACAGCAGCAGGTCCGGATACTCGGACTTGGCTGCGAAGAACTGCTTCATTAAAGGCGTGTGTTCTGCGCCACCCTTGCTGGGCTTGCTTGTTTGATTGGAATCAGTGGCTTGCAAAATAATCTGCCTCGGTTTGTAGCGGTCGTTACCGGTCAGAAACGGCAAGTAACGGGGTTTTCTGTTGCGATCATGTTGCGACAGGTTCCGGTTGAGGCCAGAATCCTGTTGCGACGACAAGGATCGGGGTTTCGGCGATGGCCAACGGTGTTGCGACGAAGGCAGGTGCCCGCCGAGCGGGCTTCAAGTTTAGTCTGACCCACGCGCAGGTGATGCAGCTTTCCACCAGCGTCGTGCCGGAGGTCGTTGGGGGCGGGCGGATCAAGTTGGTTCCCCGTCCCAAGGCCGACCAGGGCAAGCCCTACCGGATCGTGGACGCCAGCCAGGGTGCCCCCGTGGGTTTCGGCTTCTACGTGGGCAAGACGAAGGTGACCTACGAGATGGTCCGGCGCGGCCCCAACGGGGTGCGCCGCTTCGCCTTGGGCAACGTGACGGACATGGGCCTGGCTGAGGCCCACGAGAAAGCGCGGCAGCACGTGGCGATCCTGCTGAGCACCGGGGAAAACCCAAAGGTCCACCAGGCCAAGGCCAAGGAAGCAGCCCAGAGCATCAAACGGCTGGCGAACATCACCGTTCGCGAGTGCATGGCTGCCTACCTGGCGGACATGGAAGAGCGCCTGGCCTTGGGGCAGGTCAAGGCGAACAGCGTGGAGGCTTATCGGGACAGCATGGCGCGGTTGGAGCGTCCGGAAGTGAACATGGCCGACCGGGTCGTCAAGGATCTGCGCGAGAATGACATCACGGCCGCCTACAGTAAGATGCGGAAGAGCGCCATGGAGCGCTCCAACCGCGTCCCCACTCACATGAAAGCCGTCCTCAAGGGCTATGAGGACTGGGCGGAGCTCGACACCGCCAAGCTCGAATCACTGGGCATCACGGGCAAATACATCCAGCGGGTGAAAGCCGCCGGAGTGGCCGCGGCCGAGCACACCTTCACCGATGCATACCGCGGCGTGAAGCACATACTGCGCAAGGAGCTGGAGTTGGCCAGCATAGAGGGGCGTCCCCTCGTGCTGTCCTTCAACCCGTTCTCAGTCGTCTTCAGCAAGAAGCTGGTGCGAGGCGCAAGGGCACTGCGGAAACATTACGAACGGGCCGAGGTTCGAAACCCTCTCAACGACGACACTCTCCCCAAGGTGCTCAAGGCGATCGTGGCCCGCCGAGACGAGCAGGGTGGTCACAATGCCGCCGCTTCGGACTATCTGCTGCTGACGCTGCTCTGGGGCTCGCGCCGCAGTGAAGCGGTGCAGCTGCGTTGGTTTGATCGCTGTTCCAAGGGCGAGCTGTCCCAGCGGGAAGTGTCCTGGGTTTGGCTGGGTGCAGCGGATGCGGTGAATCCCTACACCGGCCGCACCGGCCCGCAGGTGTTCATGAGCGACACCAAATCGGGCGAGAGCCGATTCTTGCCCGTGACCTACTTTGCGGAACGGATCCTGCGCCGTCGTTTCGAAGGCCGTTTGGACAACGCCACAGCAAAGAAGGAATTAGCCGCCGCTCGTCAACTGCTGGAGTCAGCGCGCGAGAGTGGTGCGAGCAAGGCCGTGATCGTGGGCCTCCAGGAGGCCGTGGAAAAGGCGGAGCACGAGGTTCAGCGAACGAAATATGTGTTTCCCGCCCGCTCCAGCCGAAGCAAGTCCGGGCACTACTCCGATAGCAAGTCGATCCTGGCCAATGTGCGCCGGGATGCCGGGCTCATTGACCTTCGGGACGAGGTCGACCAAGGCCTGACCACCCACGATCTGCGCCGGACCTTGGGACGCTACGCCGGCCTGCTCCTTGGAGACAGCCGGGTGGTCTCCCAGATGCTCCACCACCACGTGTCGCAGCCGGACGACAAGGGCATGTCGGAGGTGAGCTTGCGCTACACCGACCAGGAGTGGAAGCGATTGCGTGAGGCGTTCTCCGAGGTGGAGGAAATGATGATCGCCACCAGCCCCAGGGTATGGAACCGGCTCAAAGGCGTGGACAAGCCCCGGCTGGACGAATCCAAGGACGAACCGGTTACCATCTTTGCTCCCCGCAACCAGATCACCGCGCTGGATGACGATTGAGCTTCAACGCGCCGAAGAGCAATACCTGGCATTGCAGGCCACGGCGGTAGACCGGGAGTTGGAACGGGCCGCGGCTGGCCTGCCGCCTCCTACCGTGAGCACCAAGGCCGCGGCCAAGTTCCTGGGCGTCCACTTCGACACCCTGGGTGAATGGCGGCGGCGCTCGCCCCCACTGGGTCCTCCCTTCCAGAAAGGGGCGGGGCAGGTTGGGGGTGGGCTGAACCAGCACGTGCGCTACCTCTACAGCGACCTGGTGGAGTGGCAGAACGCCCGGTTGGGCAAGTCACCGAAAGAACGCCGCCTGCAGAATGAGCTGGATATGGCGCAACAGCGCGTGCGCGAGCTGGAACTGGAGCTTTCCCTCCGCCAGGCAAAGGAAGAACTTGCCAAGCTCCAGAAGAAGCTGGGCCGCATCTCGAACCTGGCCACCCTTTCGGACGTGGCGGTGGTGTCGCACGACTGGGCGCTGGATGGGGATCGCATTGCGGGCCATGTCTTGGCTGTGGACGACGCCACGCTTGCTCAGGCCTTGGCCGATGGCAACATTTGGGAAGGCACCGTGGAAGTTGCCTTGGCCCAACCCTGGATCAACACCGAGAGCCGACAACCCTACCAGGACGCATTCCTAGGCGTCCTCGCCGCA
Source organism: Stenotrophomonas sp. STEN031 (assembly GCF_056759975.1). Taxonomy (NCBI): domain Bacteria; kingdom Pseudomonadati; phylum Pseudomonadota; class Gammaproteobacteria; order Lysobacterales; family Lysobacteraceae; genus Stenotrophomonas; species Stenotrophomonas sp. STEN031. Next base: position 121,300 of record NZ_JBRREA010000005.1, on the reverse strand, counting down.
ACCCAGCATGCCATCGATGCGTCACGGTCGCGCCAGCGTGCCAGTGATCTGGAAGAGCGGTTGAGCGTCGATGTGGTGGAGAGCACTGGGGTTCGGCCCTTTGGGAAGGGGAGCAGTCGGCTTTGAGCGCTGACGAATCCGGCTGGATGGGTGGGCGGCGTCCAGGACGCCCTCCGAAAGATCCTGGTCCTTTCGTCTTGACCTACTCAGAGGACGTTGAGCTTACCCAAGCGATCGATGGAAAGCGGGAGTGGGTCGGTCCTGGTGTGGCGGCCTACATGCTGGGTATTTCCAAGGACGCGCTGAAAAAGCGACGCCAGAGAAACGAAGGGTTGATCCCCGTGCACCGACCGGCGAGAAGCAACCGTCAAGGAGTGCAATACCGTTGGTCTTCGGTGTGTGAATGCCGCGATGCCGAAGGGTATCAACGGTCCATGATGGATGAGCGGCTACGGAGAACAGAAGACCGCTTGGAATCGGCTGAGAAGCTTCTGGCAGAAGCTCTTGCAGCTCTTCGACAAGCGGGCATCCCCGGCTTGGAACAGAAATTGCCCATGGCGTTGAACGAGTCCGATCGACTGATGGGGCTCGCCGTATTTCATCCCCATCGACCCGCGCGTGCGCTCACGGTGCTTGAAGCCCTCGAAATCCCTTGGGTGAGCAGCGAGGCGCGTCAGCCGTTCCACAACTGGGCCATGGACGTGCTCCAGTCCGCCGCCGAGAGCGTTGCGAAAGCCACCGATTGCTCCTTGTTCCCGTCTTTTTATCGGGAAACGCTCGGATGAGGCATATCAATGCATGCTGGCCGTTATCGGGACAAATGTCCCGATAAAGCGGCCTTTTCGCGCGGAAATCCTACAGCGCCGCGCCCGCAAGCTCGCGTCCGTTCCGATCGGGAACGACAGGCGAGATCGACATGCAGTCCAACGTTCTTCAGTTCAAACCGGCTACCCGCACCAAGCGCCTCTTGGCGCCGAAGGCCACCCGGCTCACCACCGCTTGCTACAAGGCGTGCGACAAAGACTACTCGGCCGTCGATTGGTATACCCCGCCGGCAATCGTCAAAGCGCTGGGTGGCCAGGAGGGGTTTGACCTCGATCCTTGCACGCCGGAAGACCATTCCGATCTGCCGGCGCCGACGGCCTGCCGGATGATCCCGCCCAGCCAGGATGGCCTGGCGACGGTGTGGTGGCCGCAGGCCTTCGTGTGGATGAACCCGCCCTACGGGAAGGGCATGGACAAGTGGATGGCCATGCTGGCCAACCACCCCGGAGGTGGTATCGCGCTGGTGCCGGCCCACATGGACCCGGCTTGGATGCACGACTTCGTGCTCAACCATCCCAACACCACCGCCATCCTCCTCACCCGCGGACGACTGAAGTTCGTGCGTCCGGACGGAACCACTGGAACTGCCGCGCCGACCGGGTCGGTGTTCGTGGCTTACGGCCAGCGGGCTGCCCGCAACCTCAAGAGGGCGCAGGAAGACGGTGTGCTGCGTGGGAAGTTCTTTGCGATCCAGCGGGTGACGAAGGTGGCCAACGCCAACCAGGGGAGTGCCAACGATGAGTAATCAGACCGAAGGCGCTCTGCGCGTCTTGCAGTGGCTTGGAAGCATGGAGGCTCGCGTCAACAACTCGCATACCAAGGGCTGGCGTCAGGTGCCCGGAAATCTTCCGATGCACACGTGTCCGAGGGATTACGCCAAGGAGTGGGAACAGAAGGTCGCCCACCGCAAGGGAGCTGCGAACAAGCGCTTGGTGAAGGCCATCCGAGCCATTCCCGCCAGCAACAACCGCGAGCGAATGACTTTGTTTGTGAATTACGCGCTGAAAGTGGCTGTCCATCGGCAGCTTGAGAAGTTCCAGGCCAACTTGGGATTGCCCGTGATGCCGTGGGTGGACATGGATCTGTTGGGGCCCGTGAAGGAAGGGCAGGCCGATTGGCACGGACAGGTGACCGATGCCTACGTGACTGCCATGCAGCATGCAGCGCCCTTTGAGTGCCTGCTGGGAGAGGTGTTCAACGTCGTAGTGGGGGCGGGCCAAAAATCGGATTGTCAGCACTTCACGCCCTGGGACATGGCCAGTGCAATTCCGCGACTTCTCCCCGAGGGCAGGACGTTGACGGGCGACGCCATGGTGGCGCCGGTCACGGTGATGGATCCCGCGTGTGGTTCTGGAACGCTGCTGTTGGCTCAGATCCAAGGCCATCTTCGGAATGGCCATAACCGTCCTGACGCACTGAAGAACCTTGTGGTCATGGCCAATGATCGGGACCCGCTTTGCGCCGCAACGACGGCCCTCCAGTTGCTGATGAATCAGCTGGTGTGGGAACAGCCGATTGGCCTGGTCAACGTGGAGTGCAAGGACACGATCACGGAATACCTGAAACCGAAACCGGTGTTTGGCACGGTGATCGCCCATTGGACGACTGAGTCGACCACTTTCAAGGAGAACCCCCATGACGCATAAGGAAATGTCCCCTGGTCTGGCCAGTGGTCTGGTCAAAGCAATCCGTGGAATTCCCACGCGACCGAACCGTCCGTGGAATGCCCGCGAGGCCATGGAGCTGTTCGTTCAGCACACCTTGGTGAGTCTCATCCACGCGGGCAACATGATGGCGATCGACAAGCTGGGCGCATGCTTTAGCGGCCGGGCGCTCGGCTTCGCCACGTTGCAGGAACACAGCCCTCCGGTCGAGCCGTTGGCTCATGCCATCAAGGCCTATACGGACCTGGTGGGCGAGTGCCGCCCGTTCGAAGACTTGCTGGTTTGGGTGCATGCCGAGTTGTTGGCCACCAAAGGCGGGGAAGGCATTGGTCAGTTCTTTACGCCAACGGATTTGGTGGAACTGACCGCTGGTATCGCTCAGGATCATTTCATCCGTCACCCGGCCAACCCTCGCTGCTTCAGGATTCACGAGCCGGCATGCGGTGCCGGTGGGTTGCTGTTGGGCGCTGTTCGCTCGCGAATGGAAGGCTTTCCCAGCGACACGATCGAGGTGAGCGCCGTGGACCTGGATCCGTTCTGCGTGGCGATGACGGCCTTGCAGCTGCAGGCAGCCCAAGTGCTGCATGGCGTCCCGCTCAAGCACGTCGAGCTCTGGGTAGGAAACACCTTGGCTGGCCCACTGAAGCTGGGTTACATCACCAACCGGTGGAAGGGAACGGTAGAGGAGTTGTTGGAGCAAAAGGCGGTGATGGTTGTTTAGTCAAGTGTGGCCTCCCGCCCCGCCGTAACAAGCACCCGTTACACCCGTCCCAGGTGCTTGTTACGGAGGAATCTCCCGTTGATTCAATGGCTTTGCAGTCGTGTCAGTGCTTGTAACGGGTGTAACGGGTAGGTGGGTATTACTTTCCAGTGCATAGGAAGTGTGGGCTTGAATGACTCATGAGTTTTTCAAACTGATGGATCCACTTGTTACACCTGTTACACCCGTGACAAGCCTTATCTGACAAGGGTTCCAGCGGTAACAAGGGGTGTAACAAGCACCTGTTACACCTTGGTCCAAAAGTGCGAACTACCTCACGCATTTGCAGAAAATGCTGTTGAGGAAGCAGAAATTGGTTTTAGTCAAATGATCGGTATGGACAAGTTCGTGAGCTCTGTTTGGATGGAGTTGTGGCCACAACAAGGCCACATCATCCAGGAAACGAGCAATGACGAACATCCCGAGATCGAAGAAGGCGACTCAACCGCGAGACGAATTGTTGAAGGCTCGGGTAAGCCGAGCGTTCAAGCAGCGGCTACAAGCGGCGGCTGATGCCCAGGGCAAGACTCCATCGGAAGCCATGCGCCAAGCGCTGGTGGAATGGATGAGTCGCGTCCAGCAAGCCGCGTAATCAATAAAAAACCCCGGCGCCAACCGGGGTTCTAAAACGGACAACACACACATGAACGATACAACGACAACCTCGGGTGTCAATGGGCGCCCCAACAATGTCCTCTCCTTTCGAGGAAATGCGGCTCCCAAGGCCGCGTTTGGCGCACCAGCGCCCAAAGCAACCTTGAGCGATCAAGCGTTTGAGGCTGATTTCGCCGACCATCTGAAAGCGACGGAGGAGTATGCGATCGGCGGCAAGCTGCCAGATGGCGATGACGATTGCAGCTTCTTTCGATGGCTGCCTGAGCAGGGCTATTGGGACCGGTGTTCTGAGAAGGACATGGCCGCCAAGGCGCTTTCCTGGCTCCGATTGGAGCGCAAGGACAAGGCGAACGCCGGTCACGCCACCAGCTGCATCAACACCGCCGTGCTGGAGTTGATGGGTGATCGGCAATGCTGGCTGCCCAAGAAGTCCGATCGCCGGGCCATCGTTCCCCTCAAAGGGGGCTACCTTGAGATCGTCAAGCCGGACGAACCGAGCCGTGCTCCAGCTGCGGCTGATGGTGAAGAAGTCATCGATCAAGACGTCTTCTCACCCACCTACGGACAGAGCTTGGGGCTGCGGCAGGCCATCCTGTTTCCGGAAGACGTGGCGCCCTCTAGGACGCGTATCCGGGTGCTGGCGCCGAGCAAGGAACATGGCATCACTTACCAAGTGCCGGCCAAGCTGCGGCTGGACCAGGTGGATGGAGAGGGGTATTACATCCCCAAGCCGTTGGACCCCCATTCGAAGTTCGGTCAATACCTGGATCTCTTCCAGCCCGATCTGGAGGTGCGCGCGCTCTTACAGGAAGCGGTGGCCAGCTCGTTGATGTCGATCTGCTTTGAAAAGGCCTTCTTCCTGGTCGGGTCGGGCAGCAATGGAAAGTCCACGTTCCTCCACATCCTGCGCGCCCTTCACCCTCGCAACGTGTCGCTGCGCCTGGAGAAGCTGGACGGAACTTTTGCCATGGCCCCTTTGGTGGGCAAGAGCGCCTACATCGTCACGGAGACGCCCAAGGTCCTTGCCGCATCCATCCAGGAAGTGCTGAAGGCGCTCATTTCGCGTGACCCCATCCAAGTGGAGGCCAAGCGCAAGGATGCTTACACCACGCTGCCGATCGGCACCCTGTTTGCCAGCGTCAACTCCTGGTTCACGGTGTCAGGGCACGAGCACGGGTTCTGGAGAAAGGTCCTGGCCATCCCCTTCAACGTTCGAATGGGGGAGAAGACCCACGAGAGTGCGAACGGTGGAAGTGGAAAGAAGCGCGAGCCTGATTTCCACCTGCAGATCACCGAAAGCGAGGAGGAGATGGCCCAGGTGTTGGACTGGGTGCTGGAAGGAGCGCTGCGCCTCATGGAGCGAGGCGGGTTCTCCGAGAAGCTGCCCGATGCCGTGGTCGCACTGGCCGAGCAGAACCGAATGGAGTCGGACACGACCATGGCCTACATGGCGGACCGCGAGGCAACCTACGACAGCGGTGTTTGCACCGACAAGACCGCCATCTATGCCGATTACCGCCAATACGTGTTGGAGGAACTGGGTAAGAAGCCCGTCAACGCGGAAGACTTCTGGAAGCGCGTTCGCGAGAAGTTTCCCGAGGCCGGCATCTACCAAATCTCCCATGGGGGCAAGAAGCCACGTGTGGCAGAGATTCGGATTGCTGGGATCAAGCCGTTGAGGGACTTGGCCGATCTGGAAATGCCTGTATGAGCACCTCATCCGACGATCTCCAATCTCGCTTTGCCGAAGCCGCCCTGGCCGGCAACCTCGCCGAGTGCCAGCGGCTCCATGCCCTTGGTGCCGACGTGAACCATGCCGACAAGGACCGGTTCACCCCGCTGCACGAAGCCGCCCAAGGCGGACATCCCGAGGTGTGCGAATGGTTGATCGGGCAGGGGGCGCAGGTAGACGCGGTCGACAAGACGAACAACACCCCCCTCCACGAAGCCGCTCGGTTCAACGAACCCCAAGCAGTGACGTCCCTGGTCAACGCAGGTGCATGTCTTGAACGCCCGGGTTACGAAGGACGAACTCCGCTGTATCAAGCCGCGCTCTACGGGTCCAAGGATGCGTTGGAAGCGCTCATTGCCGAGGGGGCGGACGTCCACGCCCGCATCTGCCACACGAAGTGGGACACTGTGACCCGGAAGCTCATCTACGACGCCCAGGTCGTGCGGGAAACGACGTTCACCAACGGCACGGCTCTGCACGCAGCCGCTCAAGCCGGCGCCAACTGTTCATCGCCCAACCGGCCCGACCACTTGGGTTGCGCAGAATCATTGCTGGCCGCTGGGGCGGGCATCGGCGCGAAAGAGCGGGTGAGGGCGACGTTGAAGAACGTGCTGCCCACTGGGGATGAGATTGAATCCTCGTTCGCGCTGCTGCCGCTCAACGCGGCCACCACCCTGGACATGGCCAAGCTCCTCGTGGCTCACGGGTCACCCCTGGAAGGCAACCCATCCCCGTTTGCCAGTGCCGTGGGCGTTGTGAAGGGGCAGCAAGGCATGGACATCGCGGCCTTCCTGTTGAACCAGGGCTACCGGCCCAACGATCACGATCGAAAGGTCATGGCGAGAGTGGGGATGGAGCCAGGTGCGCTCGACCACCGGGCTCATGAGATGCGCTCGGAGGAACGGCACAGGCGCCTGGAAGAAACGTTGAATCAGGCCTCGCCCGCCGTAGCCCATGGCAGCAGCCCAAGTGCTCCATGCATGGTCATCGGCGGGGCGTTATGGAGCGCCCGCAATGACGTCAAGGCGCAGCCAGTCGCCGTCCAAGAAGCACCCCGCCAACGGATGCGCCTATGAGATCGCGTGACAGGTTTGAGATGTCTCTTCACGAGGCCGCACGTTTGAACCGCCCGGACCTGGTGCTTGCCCTGTTGGAGGCTGGCGCCGACATTGAAAGGCCGGATGAGGAAGGTCGAACCCCGTTATGCCTCGCCGCGCTCTATGGGTCCAAAGAGACTTTGAAGGCCTTGATCGGCGCGGGTGCCGATGTGAATGCTCGCATCGAACATTCCACATTTGTAGGTGCGCAGAGGCAGCAGACAGGGTTTCTGAGGCAAGTCATCGGAACGACAGCGTTACACCTTGCTGCAGCGGCGGGAGGGCGATATTCAACGCCAATGTGCCCCGACCACCTTGGATGCGCACAACTGCTGCTGGCAGCAGGGAGCAATGTTGGTGCGGAAGAAGTGACGACGGAGACTCGGGTGGCGGCAGGCGTCATATGCGACGAGCCTCAACTGGTCAGAACCTTTGTGCCCCTCAATTATGCGGGCACTTTGGAGATGGCCAAGTTGCTTGTTGCCCATGGATCCCCCAGGAACAGGAGCGATTCACCCATCGTCAGTGTGGTGCGCATGCTCCAAGGCAGGAGCGGGTTAGACATCGCTGCCTTTCTGCTCAAAGAGGGGTATGAACTGACAGAAGGCGCGTGCGCCGTCATGGAATGGGTAGGCATTCAACCTGGCATGCTGATTCATCGAGCCTATGAAATGCGCGCGGGTGAGCGACACAAGCGCTTGGAAAGGCAGCTGCGCCAAGCATCTCCTGGCTCAAGGATGCGTTTGTGACCGGGGCTTGCCAAATCCCGACGCCGTCGCATGCTGAAGCGATGGACCATTCCGACGCCCTCCACGAATCCGCTCTCGATCGCCAGGACGCCCTGGCGGCATCCCCCCGTTTCGTGGTCCTCAAGACCCCCGGCGGCGTCCGCCTCCAGCTCCAGGACGACGATGGGGACCCCGACACGCGGCTGACCATCGACCGCGTGTTGACCTTGCTGGAGAGCGCGTTGGAGCAAGGCCGCGCGGTCACCCTCCACGATTAGCCCACCCACCACCATCCGCACCGCCGACAGGGTGCGTCTTCTTCCCAGGAGATCCCTGTCGTGTCCGATTCAACCAACGAAAGCTTCCTTCAGCGCCACTCGCGCGACGTCGTCGAGCGCCTGATCCGCCAGATGGAGGAGGGCACCGGCCCCTTCGTCCAACCTTGGGACGCCCGCATGGACCTGGGGCGCCCGATGAACCCCACGACCGGCAAGACCTACAAGGGCGGCAACCTGCTCCACCTCTGGACCTTGCAGAACGCCTGGGACGTGAAGGACAACCGTTGGATGACCTACAAGCAAGCCGCGGCCGTGGGCGCCCAGGTGCGCAAGGGGGAGAGGGCCAGTGTCATCGAGTATTGGGACTGGTCACCGGTCGAAGAAGCGAAGAAGAGCGGCGACCCCGAGCTCATCGCCAAGGCCCACCCCAAGGTGTTCTTCCCCCGGGTGTTCAACGCCTCCCAGATCGATGGCTTGCCCGCACTGGTCCTACCGGAGCAGCGGCCAGAGCCGGAGATCCACCAGGCCTGCGAGAAGGTCATCCAAGACAGTGGGGCCAAGATCAGCCACGACGGGGGCAACCAAGCGTTCTACCGCCCGATGACCGATAGCATCCACCTCCCAGAGCGGAACACCTTCCACTCGGCCAGCGGCTACTACGCCACCGCCCTCCACGAACTGGGCCACTGGACCGGCTTCCCCTCCCGCTTGAATCGCCCAATGAAGGGCGGCTTCGGCTCCGTGGATTACGCGAAGGAAGAGCTGGTGGCCGAAGTGTCGTCCATGCTGATGGGCGAGCGCCTGGGCATCGGCCACGACCCCACCCAGCACGCGGCCTACATCCAGCACTGGATCCAGATCCTCCGCAACGACCCCCGCGAACTCTTCCGAGCCGCTGCATCGGCCGATCGGGTGGTGGAGTTTCTGAAGGTGCCCGAGCTCGTCCACGAGCCACTGCCGAAGGTGGAGCAGGAACGGCAGCCGGTGGCGGCCAACCAGCAGGAGCTTGAAAAACCTAACGTCGAAAAGGCTCGCACCAAGGGGCGTTCGAAGACCAAGCAGCGGGAACACGTGATGGTGGCCTGATCCCCTTGCGGGTTCACCAATTCGAGTTATGCATAGGGATACCTACTCACGAAATGGAGGTGTCCCTTGAAACCCATCGTTCTCGCCATTGCTCTCGTTGCCGCCATCCCCTCGGCATTCGCCGCCGACAACACCTCCTCACGCCGCTACGGCACCTCTGAAGCCCTGTCCGTTCAGGACGCCCGATTGGGCGAGGTGCTGATGGTGCGCCCCGTCCAGCTCAAGAGCGACAAGAAGGTCAACGCCGGTTCGGCCATCGGAGCCGCGGTGGGATACGGCGCGGCCCGCAACGTGGACGGTGACCACCGCAACGCCGCCCGTGTGGCCGGTGGGGTCATCGGTGGGGTGGCCGGCACGGCCATCCAGAACGGCTTCTCCGGCCGACGCGCCATCGAGATCTACGTGCGCGACTTGAGCGACAGCCGCGGCCGGGTCATCGCCATCGTCCAGGAGGGGGACGTGATGGTGCGCCAAGGGGATCGCGTGTTCCTGGTGGGCAAGGGCAAGAAGACGCGGGTGGTGCCCGTGATTCCCCAAGCGCTTCTGGACCCCACCCGCATGGCTCCATGCGACGCCAGCGTAGGGACCTGGGACCCCGATGCTTGCCCTGCCCCTCGACTTACCCGTGTGGGAACAGGGCTCGAAACGCTGATTGCTGATGGAATGACCGTCCAAGAGGCGATTGAGGCGTCCGGGGCACTCGCCGCGCTCGAACGTCGCATCCACGCGATGGATGCAGCACCGCCCATGAGCAACCCGCAGTTCACGCCCGTGGGTTCAACGGGCATTGGCGGCCCCACGCAAGCAGCTGGCGCGTGCGGAGAAGAGACGCAGACGCGCATTGGTTGCGTGGCTCGCTGACATGTGGGCCTTTCTGAAGGGTCTGCTCACTCCGCGCCGCATCCCAGCGGACCGTCGTCCTCTCGACGAGTTTGGTGATGCGGGCTTGTCAGACGATGCAAAGGCGGAAATCGACCGGCTGCGTCAGGCTCGAGGCTGGGGGGTCAGCCGCACCGGTATGACCAACTGCCATTTGCGTCCCGTCGCGCGGCAATGGTGCGCCCGCACCGGCGGCAAGTGATGGGCCCGGACTGGACCGCCGTGTGGTTCGCCCTTTGGACCACGGTCGCGTTCGCGGGCTGGCTGGCAGTGCTGGCATGCACCGCCTTCCTCCTGCCCACGTGGACGGGCCGCAGGTTTCGCGCGGCCGCTCGGACCGGTGGCCCCGATGACCATGCAAAGGAAAAGCCCCAGATCCCACGTCCATCTTCGCCCCGACCCGGTCGACCTGCGCGATCCCATCGATTTCCTGTTCGAGACCGACGGGCAGCGCGACCCACTGCTCCAGGCCCTCTACACCACCTCGCTGGTCCACCGACGCGATGTGGACGCCATCGACCGGCTGCTGGACCAGCATCGGGAGGCTTACGGCGAACCGGAGCAGGTGGCCTACGCCCAGCAGCGGGATGGCCTACATGACCGGCCATTGCCCCTGATGAGCAGCGATGGGTGCGTTGGCGACGCTGGCCTCCAGCACTACCTGGAGGAACACCGCGCCTGGAATCCGGTCACCCAGAGGGAGCGCGCCTTGTCCTCGCAGACCCTGGGGATGAGCGCATGAGCCTGTCTGCTTACCACGTGGCGCGGGAGGACATGCGAGCACTGCGACGCCAAACGTTGGCCAAGGTATTCCGTCACGGGATGACGGCCATTGAGGCATCGCACGCGCTCGCCATGGAACTGGGCTACAGCTTCACGGACACCACCATTCATTCCGATCTGAAGGCGCTCGGGCTCAAGCCCGAATCGGGCACCGAAAGGGTGAGGGCGATGACCAAGGCTCGCCGAATGGAGGTCAAGAAGGGCGTGCTCGCGGGGGAGTCGGTCCAGTCCCTGGCCGAGAGATTGAGGGTCCCTGTTCACACCATCAAAGCCGATTGCCACGTCCTGGTCGAGGCCGGGGATCTCCCCGCCGACATGCTTGCGCGGGGTCGAGTTCAACGTCGCCTGGCCGCGATGACGGCGGACATGGCTCGCTTGGGGCCGGAAGCCCGAGCTGCCTATGAGGCCTTGTGGGAAGCGGTGGCGGACGATCCCTATGGGTTGCCTGGGAGCTCCCCATGAACCTCATTCGTAGCGCCGCGTCCTGGTGGAACGCACGCCGAAGCCCTTCGCTTCAAAGGACATTCGACGAGCAGCAGCGCAACCTTGATAAGGAGCGTTGGCGGAAGAATCGTCTGGCTCGGGGCGCTGAAAATGCACCGGGCTGGTTCAATCGCGGTGGCATTGTGCAGGAGGTGCTTTATTTTCTGCTTATTCTCACCGTCATTGGGCTGCGCTATTTCGTCTTCTTCATGGCGGCCCTACTGGTCCTCACTCTATTTTTCGGTCGCTGAAGCCAGCCGTTCACTTCAAGTATGCACCGGGCAGTGGCCTCTTCACTGGGAATCTTGGCTCCGCTTCCCCCTCCCGCAAGGGCAGGCCTCCTCCACGGTGTTCCGGCCCTTCGCTGTGCGCCTGGCGGTGCTCGCTCCCGGGTGCGGGAGGTGCTGATCGCTTCGCCCATCGGTTCCCAGAGGCGCATCCCGCGCCGGTGGAGAAAGCAGATGAAGCGAGCGAACGACATCCGGGCCCAGTATCAACTGACGATGGACGAGGAAGGCATCCTCCTGGCCGCCTCGCAAATCCTGGAGCGCCGCCTGCAGCGCCAAGGCGCCATCACCGACCCCAGCGACGCCGCCGACTTCCTCAAGGCCCGCTGCGCCGGACTGCCGCACGAGGTGTTCGGCGTGGTCTTCCTCGATACCCGCCACCGCATCATTGCCACCGAGCACCTGTTCCAGGGCACCATCGATGGCTGCGAAGTTCACCCCCGCATCGTGGCCAAGCAGGCCTTGGACCACAACGCCGCGGCGGTCATCTTCTTTCACAACCATCCCAGCGGAAACCCGGAGCCCAGCGCGGCCGACCGTGCCCTGACGGCCCGCCTGAAGCAGTCGCTGGCACTGCTGGACGTTCGAGTGCTGGACCATCTGGTGGTTGCGGGAACCTCGCACGTGTCGATGGCTGCTCGGGGGTGGGTGTGACCACCCCCTTTATCACTCAGGAAAGGCCTGTCGCCGCCACCGGCCGCTGCGCGACCGGTGATCTGAAAAGCACTCGATGGAAGAAAGGCGACAACGCCTTCGACGCGGATTCGATGTTAGGAATCACGTTCCTGGGTCCAGCCCGAATCCTTCCTGGTGGTGGACGTCCCGGGCCAACCTGGGGTGCCGGTGAGGGTGGGCGGCCGCTTGGCGGGGAAAACCAACGCCCAGGGCCGCCTGGTGGTGGGCGAGGTGACCCCGATGGTGCCCACCGAGGTTCGCGTGGACGACAGGGCGCTGCCGCTGGGCACCCAGCTGGCCGAAATCGAACAAACCGCCACCGCGGGCCGCCTATCCGGCATGCACTTGACCTTCCCCGTCCTGACCGAGACCGCGCGAACTTTCCGCCTCACGGGCCCGGCCATCGAAGCGGGCACGGTGGCCAAGACGGCGACCGAGACCACCCAGGTGGGCTACGACGGCGTGCTCTACCTGGAGCAGCCGCGCTCCGGCCTGACGGTGGAGGTGGAAGGGGTCTGCAAGGCCCAGCTGCCTGCGGACCTTGGGGCTGCGCAAACGGTGGCTGAGGTGGCTTGCCGGTGAGTGGGAAAAGCGCTGTCTGCGCAGTGCGAGTTGGATGGCACAGATGGTCCCCTAGCGCCTTCGTTGCAGCTCAACGGTTTGCGGGTCCTACATCCATGCGCGGAGGGGCTAACTTGCTGATTGTATTGGTCGAGGCGAAAATGGCGAAGGGGATGAGTTGCGACCTTTCGGAGTCGCAACGGCTGTGCGGCGGCGCAGCCCATGAGACGGAGTTCGGGTATGTTCCGAAGCGTCGTCCTAGGGCTTTTTCAGCGCACAGGCTTCCCATGGCCCTAAGGGGCCATTTTTGCGGCTGGTCCGCGATCGAAGAACACAAGGTAATCAGATGAAATACGAAGAGCTGTCCAGGGCAGCGCTCATCAAGCTGCTGCAAGAGCACGATGCCGAACGCGCTGAAGCAGGGAGAGATGGCATCGTCTTGACCTACAGTGGGCGCACAGCTCCTTGGCAGATCGTTCGTCAGGTCAAGCCTCGGATGTTTGACTTCAACAAGCGCGCTTCCGTGGGCAGCGCTGACGAGGAGTGCGTTAACGAACTCTGGGATGGCGAGAATCTCGCCACCATGGTCACGCTTTACAAATATCGTGGCCAAGTGGATCTGGTGCTGACGGACCCGCCATACAACACCGGCGAGGACTTCCGTTACAACGACAAGTGGGACAAAGATCCCAACGACCCGGATATGGGCGATTTGGTGGCCAAAGACGATGGTTCGCGCCACAGCAAGTGGCTGCGATTCATGACGCCTCGTCTTTGGATGATGCGAGAAATGCTCAAGCCTGGTGGCGTCATCGCCATCTGCATCGATCATCGAGAACTCTACAGGCTGGGGATGTTGATGGATGAGATTTTCCACGAGGAGAATCGCATTGGCATCATCAATTGGCAGAAGTCATACTCTCCCAAGAGCGACGTAGGTGGAAAGAAGGGGGGCCTCTCCACCGCGACGGAATACGTTCTTGTCTATGCGAAGGATATTGAGCGGGCGAAGACTGGGCTTCTCGACCGAACTGAGAAGATGAATTCGCGCTATCGAAATGACGATGGTGATCCGGAAGGGGATTGGACTGCTGCTGACGCCACTGCCCCCGAGTATCGAACGACCGGAACCTACGCCATTCAATCGCCTTTCACAGGAAAGCTTTACTACCCCACAAGAGGACACTGGGTCTTCGAACGAGCCGAAATGAAGCGCCTGCTCCAAGGCTGGGGTAGTCAATACGTGTCCCACAAACTGGATGACGAGTGCGAGGCGAGCGCTCTTGTAATTAAAGGTTGTGCCTTTGCAAATGGCGAGCCGGTCTCTGATCAGGTATGCCTTGAGCGTGCAAGAGAGAAGGCGTTTGCTATTCGGAATGGAAGTGTCTGGCCGGGTCTCGTTTTCACGGATGGCGGTGAAGGTGGGCCTCGAGCAAAAAAATACCTTGCCAAAGTGAAGAAGGGTAAAGTGCCGCTCACATACTGGGCGAATGAGGACTATGAAGGTCTTCTAGACTTGGGCGTCCAATCATGGGATCACGCCGAATCCGGCCATAGCCAGGCTGGTATCAATGAGCTGGATTCTATTGTGGGCAAAGGTCATGGGTTCCGAACCGTGAAACCCTTGCGTCTGATGAAGAAGATTATTCAGATTTGGTGCAAGCCGGACGGAATCGTGTTGGATCCCTTTGCTGGCTCTGGCACCACGGCAAATGCGGTGTTGGAGCTCAACAAGGAATCCGACGCCAACCGCCGCTTTATTCTTGTAGAGCAGGGCAATGACGAGAAGGGCGATCACTACGCCAAGACCCTTACGGCTGACCGCATCCGGCGCGTGATCACTGGGAAGTGGAAGTCTGGGGATCGTGAGCCGTTGGGTGGAGGCTTCCGCTACTTCACGCTTAAGCGTGAAAAAGTGGACGCCAACGGCGTGAATGCCCTGGCGCGCGAAGAAATGATGGATCTCCTTTTGGTCAGCTATTGGGATCGCAATGACAAGGCCAAATCCTATCTTCGTAGGTTGCCTGTCGGCGGGCACAAGCACCTCTTTGCTGTGAATAGCCGCAACGAAGGCTTCTTCTTGGTGTGGAGCGCTCCAGATCAGCCCTCCATCCTGACGCGGACTGTGTTCAAAGAGATTGTGCAAGAAGCAAAGGCGGTCGGTTTGGCGGGGCGTTATCACGTCTACGCCGCCTTGGCGCCCTACACGGGCAGCGACATCGAGTTCTATCAGATCCCGGACAAAGTTCTGGAGCACATTGGCTTTAACGCCCGCGCGGACGCTTACAACAACGATGGTGGCATGGATGCAGATTGAGCTGAAACCGTTCCAGGTGCGTGCAGCCCAGCAAATCGCTGGCCGATACGCCTTCTTTGCGGGCCACCCTTACCGACCGGTCTACAAGGGCAAGCTTCCTCGTCCGTTCTATCAGGCGCTGTCGGCTATCACGGGCGCAGGTAAAACGCCGGTGCTGGCCGAGGCCGTCACGTTGATGCGCATGCACATGGCCGTTGAGCCCATCGTGTTTTGGATGAGCAAAGCCAAGTCGGTTGTCCAGCAGACGTATACAAATTTTTCTGGCGGCGGAAAGTATGCCGAGCTCGTTGACGATTTCCGTGTCATCCGGGCGGCGCAACTGGAACCCAACCTGATCTCGGATGGGAGTTCTCCCCTCATCGTGATGGCCACGACTGGGCTCTTTAACAATAAAGAGCAAGCCGACGGGGCGTTGAACATTTACAAGAAGGATCAGGATCTTTTCGGTGACCAATCGCCTTGGGAGCGCTTGATCGCCCGTGACGCCGGTGGGGTTCGGCGGCCGTTGGTCGTCGTCTACGATGAAGGCCACAACCTGTCCGAACAGCAGACCCAGATCTTGGCCGAGCTGGAGCCGGAGGCCTACCTCTTGGCCAGCGCGACGCTCAAGCTTCCCGCGAATTTTGCCAAAACGGTGCTTGCGCCCCAGGAAAGCTGGGTCGATGAGGCGGGCGAGGATGAAGCCAGTCTTGAGCGTTTTGCGCTGTTGGCAGCGGTTGACGGGAAGGGCGCTGCCGACGCCACTGCATTTGCCATCACCGAGGTGGACAGCAACGCGGTCATCAAGGCTGAGCTGATCAAGACTTCCATTCAGTTCGACGGCACCACTGCGCCGATGGAACGTTGCTTGGACGATCTCCACGATCGGCTTCAGTTGATTGAGCAAGAAATTCAGGGCCGGGCGCTGGGGTTCACACCGAAGGCCATCTATGTGTGCAAGACCAACATCACCGACGACGGTGATAAGGACGATCACACCAAGCCCTTTGAACACCGTAATGCGCCGCCGATCCGCATCTGGCGCTATCTGGTTGAACAGAAGAAAGTGGATCCGGCCAAGGTGGCCATTTACGCCGACCTGAAGTTCTCCGATGGCAACAAGCCAGATGAGTTGAATTTGTTCTCAAAGGGCGAGAGCGACTTCGACGAGTTCCAGGCCGGCGACTTTCAGCACATAATTTTCAACCAAGGCTTGCAGGAAGGTTGGGACGATCCTGCTTGCTACCTTGGCTACATCGATAAGTCGATGGGTTCTCAGATCAAGGTTGAGCAGATCATTGGCCGCGTTCTGCGCCAATACGACGCCAAGCATTACGATTCACCGTTGCTCAACAGCGCCCATTTTTTCTTGCGTGTGGACAAGAAGAACGTGTTCACCGAATCGATCGAGGCCGTGCGGGCCAAGCTCCAGGAATCTGGAGCAGCCATTGAGATCGTTCATACCTATGGCGGTGGGGATGGCGGCTCAGAAGATCTCGCCCCCAAAGAGGGGGTTTCCGTGCTCCTTCACCAGGTCCATGCGGATGCCGACGACGCAGTGGGTGCCATTGCCCAGTTGGTAGCGCAGTTCCCCACCTTTAAGGAAGGAGAGATCGATACTCAGGGCGACGCGCACAGCAAGACCGAGACGGTGGACATCTCTGACTTGGCTAAGGAGATCGGCCACGACTGGACGGCCAGTGGGCACGCGAACCGGGTGCGGCTGCGTTGGCTGGTGAGCAACGCCATCCGTGGGCGCTCTAGGTCCGCATTGGCCGTGGTAGACCTAAAGGCTTCCAAGTTTGACGTGAGGGTGGAAGCCGGTAGCAACGCCGCAGCTGCAGCTGACACCCTGGCTAGGGAGATCGTGTCCACCTACTACCAGCTGACCTCGCTGGTGTATGAATCCGAGCTGGAGTTCACGTTCTCGACCATGCGCGTGCCGAAGAAGGCGCAGGCCTTCGAAAACGGCCTCTATCCGCGATACGCAGGCCTCAACAAGTTTGAAGCACCGTTCGCCGCCGCCTTGGACAAGGCCGGACACACATGGCACCGGAACCCAAGCAATGGCGGTTTCCGTATTCCGCTGTTGTCGGAGGGGGACAGTGCTTCCTTCTCGCCGGACTTCCTGGTCTGGAAGGGCAAGTATGTGTTCTGCCTGGACACCAAGGGCTCGCACCTGCTCACCGATGCCGTGGCTCGCAAGCTGTTCGATATCCAAGACGAGGGGGCGACCAAGCTGTTGACCCGCTTCATTTCCGAGGGCAAGCAAACCGCGATCGGTGGCAAGGCAACAAAGGATGGCTACACCGTCTGGAAGATGAAGAACGGGTCGCCCACTCCGATCCATGTGTCTAATCTCGACCAAGCTGTGAAGGAATGTTTGAAGCCTTAGTAATCTGGCCTAGACATGTCCCAGGACTAGGGAATGCTGTCTCACATTGGAGAATGCTGGATGAGTGAAGCGGATCTTGTATGCGAAAGCGTCGAGTGGGTGAGGCGCGAACTGCGTGACCTTATGGGTAAGCAAAAGAAGGAACGTCCGTGGCTCAACTGCCCTACCGAGCGTGAGTGGGCCTTGCCAAGCTTTGGGATCCGGAAATGTCTGAGACGGAGTGGGCCCACGTTTTGAAGGTCCTGCGCCCGATCCTCGAGGAGCCAGAGCGGCAGCGCAAGCGCATTTTGGAGGTGCTCGGCGGTGCTGCAGCGAATCCAAATGAGAAGCCTCGTCGAAAAATGTAGAACCTGCATGCGGCCGTTGTTTCCTGCTCTGGCGATCTGAAAGGTGAAGATGGCAGCCAATTTCAACCAAATTCTGATCGTGGATTCCCTCCCGGAAGGCCAACTCAACACCGCAGCCCGCCTGTTCGCGGATGCCCAAGACTGGGCGCGGGTGATCGGCGACGTTCCTCACATCGCCAGCGTTCGCATCCCTTCCAGTGGAGCGTTCCTGGATCTGTTGGCCCAGCTGGCTCAGCAAGCGGCCAGGGATGCCTACGTTCCTTTGCTGCACATCGAGTGCCACGGCCGGGAAGAAGGGCTGGAGTTCGCAGACGGATCCGGGTTGACGTGGGACGAGGTGAAGCCGGCTTTCGTCACCCTCAATGTGGCCACCCGCTTGAACCTCATTGTAGTGGTCGCCGCATGCCATGGCGGCGCGATTGCTGGTTTTGTTCGCGCCGAGCACCGCGCGCCCTTCTGGGCATTCCTGGCTCCGAAGCGACAGATATCTGCAGGTGATCTGGAGGCGGCTCTGTCTGCGTTCTATCAAGCACTGCTCATGACACGATCGTCAGAGCGTGCGATGGACGCCCTCCGCGCAACCCCTTCTGGGCAGGAATTCTGGCAGCTGAGCGCGCAAACCATTTATCGATTGATAGTGGAGGGCTACGCAGAACGCCACCTCACGCAAGAGGCGGTTCAGCAGCAGGCGGAACGTCTGCGAGCCCGCGCTGCCGCGCATGGCGCGGTTTGGGCACAAGCTCAGATTGAGGCCATGATCCGCGACCCGGGAATCTTTGAAGGATTTCGCCGAGAGTTCTTCATGGTAGATCTGTATCCCGACGACGCGGAGCGCTTCCCCGCCGTGGCGGCTTAGCTCCGAGTCCGCGCGCCAACAGGTCATCTGACCCGCACCAACTGATCCCACCGGGTCGTGTAAGCCGGCGACAAGTTTTTCTGGTTCATCGCCCACACCGGCTTGGCCAGCGCTGGCCCCTTCGATCGCCAGGCCGAGGACGCCATGCCCATGGTGCCCCGGCCGAACTTCGCATTCGCCTGATCCATGACCTTCATGAGCGCTTGCGAGCGGGGGTCGATGCCGGCGAAGAGGTCGCCCTGGTGGACGTCTCCGTGCGTGAGGTCGAGCAACCCCACGCCGGCTTTCTTGTAACGGTAGCCGGTCTTCCACATGGCCTTGGCCAACCCTTGGGCGACCAGCAGCACTTCGCGCGTGTCACTCGTGGGACCGATGAAGTTGAACGCCTTGCAGGGGTGATACTGCGCCGCGCTGGGCTTGAAAGGGTTGGTGTTGAGCCACACCCACACCCCACTGGCCTGCAGCGAGCGCGACCGCAACTTCTCGCATGCCCGCTGGGCGAACGTGGACACCGCTTGCTGGAGGTCTTCCAGCGAGGTGACTTCCTGGCCGAACGAACGGCTCACCACGATCTGCTGCCGCTCCGGCTCCACTTCCTCCAGGTCGCTGCAGACAACCCCCTGCAGCTCCCGTTGGGTGCGCGCCAGGGTCACGCCGTATCGTGCCCGCAGGGTGTCAGGATCAGCGCGGGCCAGGTCGGCCGCGGTGAGGATGCCTTCCGCGCCCAGCTTGGCCGTCAACTTGCGCCCCACGCCCCACACGTCTTCCACCGGATAGGTTTCCAGTTCTGGCGAACCGGGCAGAGCCGTGACCACCCCATTCGGGGTTTTCTTGGCCAACTTGTTGGCCAGCTTGGCCAAGGTCTTCGTGGGACCGATGCCAACGCAACACGGGATGCCCACCCACTGGAGGATTTGGGCACGCGCCTGGCGGGCCATCGCCTCGCGTTGCTGCGCCGGCACACCGTCGAACGTCACGAACGATTCGTCAATGGAGTAGACCTCCACGCGCGGGAACCACTCCCGCAGCACGGACACCACGCGACCCGATAGATCGCCGTAGAGGCCGAAGTTCGCGGAGAAGATTCGCAGCTGCCGGCGGATGTGGGGCGGCACCTCGTGGATGGGCTGGCCCATCTTCACCCCCAGATCCTTGCACTCCTGACTGCGGGCGATCGCGCATCCATCGTTGTTAGACAAGATACACACCGGCTGGCCGCGCAACGACGGGTTGAAAACCCGCTCGCAACTGGCGTAGAAATTGTTGCCGTCCACCAAACCGAACATCACGCGTTCTCAAGAGACTCGATGCGCAAGCGCGTGGCCAGGGCATACGTTGGGGCGTTGTGCGGGGCAAAGAGCTTGATTCGAACGGCCATCCCTTTGCTGCCATCCTCACCTTCCAGTGGGATGTCCTGGAGCAGGTGCATTGAAGGGCGGTCGGAGGGTAGGGGATCTTGTTCTGTGCATCCGATCCAGTTCTTGGCGTCGGAGCGCGTGCCTAGGATGATGGGCACCAAGGGACTTTCCTCCAGAGGGAACATGCCGTGAATGGCTACGTGGTGGCCATGGGCGATCTTGGCGAGCATTCGCACGAACGCCCATATATCCATGCGGTCATGGAACCGAACCCCCAGGGCGGAGTGCTCGCGCAGCACGTCGCACTGTCCGACTCCAAAGGTGAGGGTATCGATGGCGAACACCTCAACGTCGTTTACAGTGGGTGATGGTGGCCTCTGGGGATTGAGGAATGCCGGCAACACGAAAACCGGCAAGTGCATCACGTGCATGGCCTCATGAAGCGGAACATCCGTTTCCGCGAGCGTCTCGTCGGGGTGAATGAGTGTCATGGGAACCGTGGCAGGGCGCTCGCGTTTGTGCGCCTTTCTCCCCTTGATGCCCAATGCGTGTCGGCCACGGTCCATGAAGCCGCGCAACACCCGCATTTCGACCTGCGATGTGAGCTTGGCGCAGGCTTGGCAGCTGGCCTCGGGCAGCACTAGGGTGCCGCCTAGGCCTTTCGGAATGATGTGCTCTTCAGTCAGGTTGACACCGGTGGTCCCGCAGTAGATGCAGGTGCCGACCGGGGCGAGCCGCAACGTGTGCGGTGCCTTGGGGCGTGCGCCATCCATCACCGGCGCCATTGTTTGCGGAAGGACCAGGTCACAACGCCCCACACGTCGAGCTCCACGTCCTCCGGGACGACGATGGGGGCGTTGGCAGGGTTGCCCGAATGGAGCTCGTAGCGCCCGGCGCGCAGGCGCAGCTGCTTCACCGTGAAGCCGCCTTCCCAGCACACCATGACGATGTCCCCTTGGCGGGCGGTGAGGGAGCGATCGACCACCAGGGTGTCGCCCGGGAAGATGCCGAACTCGACCATCGAGGTGCCCGTGTCCGCTTCGACGTAGAACGTGGCCACTGGGTTTCGCACCACGCGCTGGTTGAGGTCCAGCACGTCCTGCGAGCCGTAGAAGTCTTCAGCAGGCGAGGGAAAACCGCACGTGACCCGCACCGGCAGCAGGAGCAGCGGCAGGGGAGTCGCGTGGAGGTTGGCGGCGCCCAGGTAACCGGGCGGAAGCGTGGTGTCGAGCATGGCGGTAGTCTCTACAAGTCAGAATCACCCGGTGAGACGCACCGGGGAGACAGGCTAGCCCCGCTTCCAGACCCTCGTCATTTAGTATTTCGCTGAACGGGCCCAACCCCTTGTCACTGCGAGGGTGGGCGGGGCCGTGAAACCGATGGGGCGGTGCGCGGGGCCGGTTCCACGCGCGGGAAAGGGAGAGGGGATGCCAACTTGGAAGCCATCGCGGCTGCGGAGCTGGTTGTTCAGCGGGAGCGGCTGGATCTTCAACTCAGACGGGGACGCGTTCGAGCTGTCCCTCGATCGTGGCCGGCGCGTCGTGAAAGGCCCCTTGATCCTCATACACTCGCTGGAGTGCAAGCCGCGGCACAACTTCTCCACGACGCTCGAG
The DNA here is from genome assembly GCF_056759975.1 of Stenotrophomonas sp. STEN031. NCBI lineage: Bacteria > Pseudomonadati > Pseudomonadota > Gammaproteobacteria > Lysobacterales > Lysobacteraceae > Stenotrophomonas > Stenotrophomonas sp. STEN031. The sequence goes on along the minus strand of NZ_JBRREA010000005.1, from coordinate 99,982 downwards.
TGCCACTTCCACATCATCGGAACCGGTTGGGTGGTCGGGGAAGGTCTGGGGGAGGACAAGGCCGAGGAGCTCCAGCAGTTCGTGCGGGAGGAAGTGACTGGCAGCCTGGCTCACTACGGATCCCGCGCCATCAAGATCCTGGACCCTTGGCAGCGGCAGGTGGATCAGCGGTTGGAAGCGGTGAATGAGGTGGATCCGGCCTTGCTGGAGCAACTTAAGGCGACCATCCCTTCGCCAGCGGCGATTGGCTTGCCCACTTGGGGAGCGCTGCTCGATCACCCGGCATTGGCTAAGGAGCGCAAGAAGAAAAACAGCTTCTACCCGACGCTCGACCAAACCCCCGAGGCTTACTTAGAGGGCGTGGACGAGCGCCGCCGCCGTGCCGTGTTCACCAAGGCCTTGGCAGCTTGGGCGCAGCGGCAGAACGCGTGGGTAGGCGAGCAGGGCTGGATTGGCCGTCGCCGCCGGCGAGCGCGCCTGGCCGACGATGCTCCTCCGGTGCTCCAAGGCGTGCAGTGGATCGATGCCACGCCACCGTCCTACCACCCTACGGCAGAGGCCTGGCTGGTCCGGTTGGTGGACGCGCACAACGCCGCTTTTGAGGCACACCAGATGGAGGCCAAGCGCTCGTTCTTCGAGCGGGTGGAGTCCAACCCCCTGACCGAGGAGCAGGCCAAGGCAGTGGTCTGCATGGACGACGAGCTGCTGGTCGTGGCCGCCGCCGGCTCGGGCAAGTCCTCCACCATCGTGGCCAAGGCCGGCTACGCGCTGGAGGAGGGGCTCTGCGCACCGGAAGAAATTCTTCTGTTAGCTTTCAACGCCGACGCGGCCGACGAGCTGCGCCAACGGATTGCCAAGCGGCTGGGTCACCTGAACGGGGCCGAACGCATCACTGCCAAGACCTTCCATGCGTTCGGTCTGGAAGTCATCGGCGCGGCGACGGGAAAAATGCCTACCCCGGCGCCCTGGTTGAGCAGTGGCAAGGACGAGGCCTTCATCGGTCACCTGGCCGATGAGCTCTGCGCTGAAAATCCGACGTTCGCGGCGCAGTGGGATCTCTTCCGATTGCTCTATTTCAAGGACGTGGGGCGATGGGACGCGCGCGAGGAACCGGAGGACTACGACCCGGAGAGCCAGCGAAAGCGCGGCTTTCGCACGCTGCGCGGGGAGATCGTCAAGAGCAAGTCCGAGCGCCTCATCGCGGATTGGCTGTTCCTCCACGGTGTGAACTACCGTTACGAAGAGCCGTATCCCCACGACACCCGCACCTCCACCAAGCGGCAATACCGCCCGGACTTCTACTACCCCGACATCGACGTCTTCCACGAACACTTCGCGCTCAATGCCAAGGGCGAGGCGCCTCCGGCCTTCAAGGATTACCTGGAGGGCGTGCATTGGAAGCGGCAACTCCACCGTGACCAAGGAACGCGACTGTTCGAAACAACCGCGCACGGCCTGCGCACCGGCGCCGCCCTGGCCGCGCTCAAGGACTTGTTCCAGTCCAAGGGCATCGACCTGGTGTTCGATCCTGACCGCGTCCCTCCGGACACGAACCCAGTGTCTCCTCAGGCTATCGCGAAAGTCTTGCGCGTGTTCCAGCAGCACATGAAGGGCTCGCGGCAATCGGCCGAGCAGGCCCGTGAACGCATCGACACCCTACCGGGTGCTTTCGTGCCGCGCATGGAACTGTTCCTCGACCTCTACGAAGAAGTCGCCCAGCGCTGGGAAGACCGGTTGGCCGCGGACGGTCTGGTGGACTTCGACGACATGCTCAACCAGTCCGCCGACCACATCATCGCTGGCCGCTTCCCCTGCAGCGTCAAGATGGTCTTGGCGGACGAGTTCCAGGACACCTCCCGCGCGCGGATGCGTTTGCTCCAGGCAATCGTTGACGCCAGCGGTGCGCAGTTCACGGCGGTGGGCGATGACTGGCAGAGCATCTATCGGTTTGCCGGCGCCGACCTGGCGATCATGTCGGGATTTCAGCAGGCCCATCCCCACGCGGCCGTTCGGCACCTCTCCCAGACGTTCCGGTGCCCTCAGGCGTTGTGTGATCTCACATCGGAGTTCGTTTCAAAGAACCCGATGCAGTTGGCCAAGAAGGTGTCCACCAGCAACCCATTGAAGGGACCCCGGGTGAGTGTGATCGCGCTGCCCACGGTGGAGAACATCCCCGGACGGTTGAAGGCCAGCCTCCAGGCGCTTTACGACAAGCTGCCCGAGCCTGGCGACACGAGGCCTCTGTGGTCCGCGCTTATCCTGGGCCGCTATCGCAGCGACAAGCCCAGGGAGCTGGAGGTATGGCGACGGAGGTTCGGCGACAAATTGGATCTCCGATTCCTGACGGTCCACCGGGCAAAGGGCCTGGAAGCAGATTTCGTGATGCTGCTCAACGTGGTTCAAGGCACTCTAGGATTTCCGAGCCAGGTCCAGGACGATCCCATTCTCCAGCTGGCCATGCCCGAGCCGGAGACTTTCGAGTTCGGCGAAGAGCGCCGCCTGTTCTACGTGGCCCTCACCCGTGCGAAGCGTTCGGTCGTGGTCTACACCACTCAGCACCAACCTTCCCAGTTCCTGGTGGAGCTCCAGAAAAATCACGGCGTGGAAATCGTAAGGGCGGAAGGGGAGCCTGCGGAAGCCTGCCCGGTGTGTGGTCAGGGCGTGCTGGTGGAACGCGTCAATCGCACCACGAAGGAAATCTTCTACTCCTGCAGTCGTTTTCCCCGGTGCCCGCCGACCAAGGAAGATTGACGTGTATCAGGGCGCGTGAACGGGTCGCAGCGCATGGTGGTCGAGAAGATCCAGTAGCACTTCAGCAACAGCGGATGCAGCTTCGGCCCAGTCGTCGTCTTCGCCGAGATAAGTTTCCTCCAGCGGGTCTTCCTTGCCGCCATGGAAAAGGTTGTTTCTAACGCGTCGCATCGCAACGGCCAAGGCTTCGGCGTCGTTGTGGGGTAGGTTGACGGGCTGGTAGGCCGCTCGTGGTCGGCCCGCCTGGTCGAATTCGATTCGCTCCCTTTTCGGCCGATTGCGTGGTGGTGCAAGCAGCATTCTCTGCGCGGGAACGGGAACGAGTGCGACGAATGCTTGCCCCATCCGCGCCACCGCTCGATCCACCTTGTTCCAGTCCACGTCTACCACCGGAACGGCGGCAGGTGATGGCGAGGCGCTGAGACGCACATCGATCTCCAGTGAGCCGATCTTGAATGTTTTCCAGATGGGCGGCTTGGGAGTCCTCGCCTGAAAGAATTCGCTGGTCTGCTTGAGCTGGAACTCAAGCATTCCGAAGGCTTTCAACAGCCGATAGGCATTGTCGGGTGATACGGGCATGGCCACATCGTAGCCCAGCCTACTGCTACCCCGCAGCTTTCCACGGGCGCCCCTGCCGGGCAGCAATGATGGAGCGGCAACGAAGGGAGAGCTGTCATTCTCCCTTCGTTCTCCATTGCGGTGTCTGACTGCTTATCGGCGTCGCACCTTGGCCACCCCCGGAGGGTGCCATTTCCCCTTGGCTAGGCGCTTCTGAACGAAGGCGCGGTAGGCCTCGGGGGAGGGCGGGGACTTCCGTTTGTGTCTACGCGTGTTGCAGAGCCAGCAAGCAGCGGCGATGTTGCCGGCCACGTCCTTGCCGCCGTCCTGTTGGGCCACCAGGTGTTCGGCGGTGCAGCGCAACGGATTGGCCGTGCGTGCGGGCAGGCCGAAGGGTTTCAGTTCATCGGGTGAGGCGTTCCACATGGGCAGGCTGCAGTAGCAGCAGCGGCCCTTCTGGGCGTGGAATGCATCGGTTCTTAGGCGTTGGAGTTTGGGCATGCTTAGTCTCGGGAAAAACAGGAAATAGCTTCCCGACGTCTCTAGGCGAGAACGCTTCGGGCACCTGTTGCCTTGAGCTAAGCAGGCAATACACCGGGGGTAAGTTCCCACGCGGCAGGGGAGTTATCGCGCCGGGCCGGGGGTGGTGTCAAGGGTGCCCCCAGGAACGACGAACAAGGCGAAAATCCAGGCTCGCGTGGTGAGACGGAACCGGGGCACCATGCGGCACGTTAAGCTGGCTGCTGGAGCCGGCCGCAACCGATCAGGGGGGAACTTGGACGCGAATACCCGTCAGCTGGAAGCTATCTTCGACCCGAACGTTTTTTTTCAGGTGCCACTTTTTCAGCGGCCCTATGTCTGGAACGAGGCGGAGAACTGGGACTACCTCTGGGAAGACATCCATGCGCTGCTCGACAAGCAGCTGCGCACCGGAAAAACCCGGGCGCACTTCCTTGGCGCCATCGTGCTTGAACAGTTGCCTCATTCTGCCGGGTCCATCGAGACGCGCCAGGTCATCGACGGTCAGCAGCGCTTCACCACGTTGCAGCTGTTTCTCATCGCGGCACGCAATCTGGCGGCGGGAAGGGGTGCTGATAAGTATGCAGAACGGTTCTCGGCACTGGTGGAGAACAACCCATCGCGGGTGGAGGATCCCATCGAGAAGTTCAAACTCTGGCCCACCAACAGCGATCGTGTTCCTTTCAAGACCATCCACGGCTGTGCCTCACTGAAAGAGCTAGACCAGGCCGTCAAGGGCAAGCCCGCGCTGGCGGGCAGCAACCTGGTGGGTGCCTATCGCTACTTCCACGGCAAGCTCGATGCTTGGATAGCGGGCAAAGAAGACGACGTCGACGACCAAGCCGAATTGGCGGGAAAGACCGTTGAAGATCGCATTGAAGCGTTGTGGCAGGTGGTCAAGGGAGGTCTCCAGTTGGTGGTGATCAACCTCGATCGCGATGACGAAACCCAGGTCATTTTTGAAACGCTCAACGCCCGTGGCACGGAATTGTTGCCGGCAGACCTCATCAAGAACTACCTGTTCCGCAAGGCGCTTGTTCAGAACGCGGACGTTGAAGCGCTCTACGAGGACAACTGGAGCCGGTTTGAAACGGAGTTCTGGCGGCAGGAGGTCCAGCAGGGTCGGATCAAGCGGCCCCGCATCGATCTGTTCATCAACCACTACCTGACGCTCATGACGCGGGATGAGGTGAGGACTACCCACCTCTTCAATGCCTTCAAGGCGTTCGTGGAAAGTGGTGAGCCGACTCCAGAATCCAGAATCCCAGTGCCCACTGACGCGGCGGGGCACATCCGGCAATTGGCCCACTACGCTGACGTGTTCGAGGCATTCCACCGCGCCGAAGGGCATCCAGCGTTGGCCCGGTTCCTGCGCAACCTGGAGGCGGTGGATACCAGCACGGTGTATCCCTTCCTTTTGCATGCTCACGCAGAGCTGGTGCCCGACGACCGCGCCGAGTTCGACAAGGTGTTGGCGGTGCTCGACTCCTTCCTGATGCGTCGGCTCATCACCAACTATACCGGCAAGAACTACAACCGGCTGTTCGTGGACCTGATCAAAGCAATTGAGCGCGCGGGCACGGTGTCGGCCAAAGCCGTGGCTGAACAACTCGGGAAGGGAACCGGCGAAAGCACCAAGTTCCCCTCAGACATGGAGCTGCTCACCGCCGTGTTTGAGTGGCCACTGTATGGGCGCATCGCGCAATACAAGGTTCGGGCAGTCCTTGAGGCGTTGGACGCGGCGTCCCAGTCTACAAAAAGTCCTGTGCTATCAATTCCAAGCAACCTGACGATCGAGCACGTGCTGCCTCAAACTTGGCAAACGCACTGGCCGTTGCCAGCTGAACTGAAGGACGATCCAGTGGCCGAACGAGAGGCAATCGCGAAGCGCCAAGTGATCCTCAACACGTTGGGCAACCTCACGCTCATTACCGGTCCGTTCAACTCATCGCTCCAGAATGCAGCCTGGGGTGCCAAGCGTCCCGAACTTTTGAAGTATTCGAAGATCAATCTCACTCAGTATTTCCACGGCCCCGAGGCGGACGAGTGGGACGAGGCCGCTATTCGAAAGCGCACCGAGCACCTGTTCAAATTGCTGCTCCAGGTTTGGCCTGACGCCAGCAAGGTTGCCTGATAGGGGGAACGACATGTGTTACTCCGCTGAAGCATGGACGTTGCTGGAAAATTTCCGAAGGGAAACGGACTCCGAAATCGACATCAAGGCGTTCTGGGAAATCTACTTGCGGCGGGACGAGGCCTACCGCGTCCACAAGCCGGCCAAGTTCACCCCCAAGATCCCGAAGGGCATGGATCTGAACTTCCTGCCGCCCAAGTCGGACCTGGAGCGGCAGATCCAGGAGCTCATCTCCGAGTGGAACGGGCGCAAGCTCGCTGAGAGCGAGGCCGAGCTCGACGCGCAGAGGGCACGCCTGGCCGCCGCTGAGGCGAAGCTGGCGAAGAAGGAAACCAAGGCCGCCCTCAACGATCAGCGCATCGCCGGGAACAAGATCAAACAGATGGAGCGCTGGATCGCCGACGCGAAGCGCACCAAGTTGGAACCGGCCAAGGACAACCGGATCTTCCCCGACTGGTATGTCCCCGTCCTGATCTCGGAGAACGGGCGCAAGGTCGTGCGGCCCATGCGCTACCACTGCCGCCCCGCCGGCATGGATCCGTCGATCGACTGGACGAAGGATGGGCGCGTGTCGGGCACCTACAACGCGCGCCGCGACAACCTCCAGCGCTTCTGGCGCAACCAGTTCGGTTACACCCACGGCCTGATGCTGGCCGAAACGTTCTACGAGAACGTGGACGACGGGAAGGGCGGATCGAAGGAAATCCAGTTCCGTCCCCGCACCGGGGAGACCATGTATATCGCCTGCCTCTACTCCCACTGGGTGGACCCGAAGGGGGAGGAGCCCGATTTGTGGTCGTTCGCCGCCATCACCGACGAGCCCGAACCCGAAGTGGCCGCGGCCGGTCACGACCGCACAATCATCAACATCAAGCCCGAACACGTGGATGCCTGGTTGAACCCGGATCCCAACAACCTGGATGCCTTGTTCGCCATCTTCGACGACAAGCGCCACCCCTACTACGAGTTGGTCAAGGAAGCCGCGTAGGCGTGATTCATGGCCACGCCATTTGTTGCTATCGTTCAAAGGCCGCCAGGAAGGCGGTCTACAGGGGATTGCCTATGCACTTGAAAAAGCTGGGTCTGGCCGCCGTGCTGTTGGCCGCGTCCACCACCGTTCTCGCCAAGCAAGGAGAGGTCTGCTCTTCGAAGCCCGTGCTCAAGGACGGAACCCTCACCAACGACACCGTGTTCGAGTGCAAGACCGCCGGCTCGCTCACCATCCCGCAGCTCTACGCCCAGGGGTGGCGGGTCATCAGCGTCTTGCCGCAGGCCACCATGGGGACGGACCCGAACACCGGGTTGCCGCAGGCCAGTTTCGCGTGGACGGTCGTGGTCGAGCGCGATTGATCGGAAGGGGCCGGGGATTACTCTAGATTTTGGCCACTATGTGGCCGAAATCTAGACTTATGGGCTATAACCCCTGGTTCCTCGTAACGGAGATGCCCCTTGGCCCTGACCACCCTTCAGTCCATCAACGCGGAAATCAAACAGCTGGAAGCCCAGCGTAAGCTGGTCGAGAAGCGCGACGGCGAAGTGCCCAAGGCGCTGGCCGTGCTCCAGAAGTTCGCCAAGGTGTTGAGCCCCTCCCAACGTCGCCAGGTGGCCAAGCTCATCGGTGAAACGCTTGAGGACAAGCCGGCGCGCGCGACCAAGGCGGCCACCGCGTCCCGCAAAGGCCGCAAGCTCGGCAAGGTGGCCCCGAAGTATCGACTGCCGACCGGGGAAACCTGGGCGGGCCGTGGGCTGACCCCCAAGGCGTTTGCCGCGTGGGCGAAGTCCGCCGAGGGCAAGGCCTGGGCCCAGGCCAACCCTGGCGCGAAGTTCCCGCCGGCCAGCGGGGCGACGAAGACACCCGCGAAGGCGACCAAGAAGGTGGCCAAGGGGGCGAAGAAGGCGGCACGAAAGGTCGTGAAGAAGCCCTTGAAGAATGTAGCGAAGAAAGCGGCGGAGAAAGCCTGACCGTGCGAGGACTGTTCCCCAAGCGGAAGAGCAGGCTGACGGCGCAGGGCAAGGCGGTGGCCGCCATGCATGCCCTGCTCGACACCGTCGAGGGAAAAGTGGACGAGAAGGCCGCCGCGGCCAGGCTCCGTGAGCAGGTGGGGCTCAACTGGTCGTTTCTAACGTGCATGCAATACCTCTCGGGCAAAGAAGCATTGGCTGCCATTGAGTCGCTGCCCGTTGGATGGGAAGAGCAAGGGCGGACCAAGCGCCATGCCTTTGCTGCATCGGTGCTGGCGGCCCACACCGTGGCCAACCTAAGGTCCGACGGCACGATGCTGTGCGCCAGCCACCTGGCAGAGGAGCTGAAGGGGAAGACAGCTGATCAATGGTTGGCTGAACAGAGAGGGGGAGGATAGTGCGCAATCTGCAAGAACAGCTCTTCGACGCGGCCAAATCCGGGCGGGCAGAGGAGATTCGGAAACTCCTCCGTAGGGGCGCGGATCCCAACGTCGCCGTTGAGGTGGAAGACACCTGGTTTGTCGGCGTCGAGATGCCGTTGCATCGATCGGCGCAGCAGGGGCACCTGGAAGCTTGTGTGGCACTGATCTCTGCTGGCGCCAAGGTGGAGAGCGAAAGCCATTGGCACCATTCGATGGATAAGCCTGGAGATCGGCCGCTGCACGCGGCCTTGCAACAGCAGCACTTGGCGGTAGCCGAGCTGCTGTTGCTTGCCGGTGCCAATGTCAACGCCGCAGGTTACATGGGGGAAACGCCTTCCCACGAAGCTTTGATGACCGAAGAACAGATGGCGTTGCTGAAACGGCACGGCGCCGACTTCAACGCGATGAACGATGAGGGCGATACCGTTCTGGCTGCAGCAGTGCGTGGTGGATACGACTATGAGGTGTGCGAGTGGCTGTTGGCCAATGGTGCCGACCCTCACCTGGTAAACCTGGAGACGTTGATGGACGAAGCACCTTCGAAAGACACCTTTGAGCTGGTGGTGCAAGCGCGCGGGGAAACCTTGGGAGACTGGATCGACCGTTGAATGTCGGAGAAGTCCGAGCGGAAACGCGGGGGTTTCCTGTCCCCACGCTGCGCTCCACGCCGATTTTCCGGCCTTGGGCTTGTGTGTATTCTGTCCCCGTCGCCCAAGCCATTGCACCCGCAAAACGCGTAATCAGAACGGAAGCACCGCGGCCGACTTGCTCGCAAGTCAGGCGCGGCCGGGAAGGGGGCCGGCGGTAGGGAGACCCCGCCACGAAGCGCAGGAGCGACAGCCCCGGTCAGGCCGGGGCTTTTCAATTGCGGTTGTAGCCGTGTTCGCGCGACAGCAGCACGGATTTCCAGTGGCTTTCCCGCTCGCACAAGTCGTCCTCGGTGGCGGACAGGTCAGCGATTTCCAGGACAGCGAAGCGCAACGCGTGCCGGCGTTCTTCCGTGGCCTCGATGCCGAATTCCTTGCGCAACGCCACGTTGCCGCCGTGCCCATTGGCCGCATACGCGCACCAGCGTCCCCAGATCGCGTCGGCCCCAGAGGCCTTGCCGACGTAGAGCTGGCCGGTGGTCGTGTCGGTGATGACGTAGATTCCCTTCACGGAGGACAAGGCCGCGCGCCATGCCGCGGTTTGCTGGCGCACAACGATGTCCAACTGTGCCTTGGTCAGGTTTACCGCCTTGAATCCTGGGAAGTCTGAGATGGACAGCCGTTCGGCCAACAGCTCAGTCACCGTCAGGTCCTTGGCCAGTGTTTCCCCCTTGGGGTAGGAGTGGCGCTCGGTGTATCGGCTTTCCAGGAAGAGGCGGCCCACCCATTCCTCGCACGAGGACACCCGTTCCAACGTGTAGTAGTAATGAGGCTTGGGATCGCCCTCCTCGACATGGTCAAGGGAGCGGAAAAGGCCCGCATAGAGCCAGCGGGTGGGCGAGCCCGTGCTGATCAAGGCCACGACAAACTCGCGCTGGAAGTTGCGCTTGCTCTGCCAGCGCTGCCATTCGTCGAACTGACCCTCCAGGAACACGTCCAGTGGGCGCTCGTTGCCGTTGTAGCGCGCCAGGTGGACCTTCGCTTTTTGGGCCTCGAAGGTGGGTTCCCACACCTTGATCAGGTCGAACAATTTCATGGGTGCGAACCTTGGGTATGACGGGCCACGCACGCCGCCGCGTGCTCGGTAAGGTGGGCCGGGTTGGGCCGATGGGCCTGCGCGGAGGGCAGGGCCAGAGACCTGCCCTCCAGGGCCGCGTAATCGGTGGCGAGCAACGAGGGTGCCAACGCCACGGTGTGCTCGGGGGTGATCCAGAGCAGCCCGCAATCGAAAAGCGTGTGGAGGTCAGCACGCAAGAGCAGGCCGTTGTCCAACCGGTTGGTGTGCTCGCCCTTGTAGGGGAGCACGTGCGCCGCTTCCAGAACCTCCACGGCCGAGCACCCGGTGATGGCGCATCGTCCGCCGTAGGCGTCCAGCAGTTTGGCGCGGAAGAGCGGTTGACCACGGCGCTGGGCCACGGCGCGCATCGCCCACACACGAGCGTCGTGGGCGCTGTTCAGCGGGGTGTCGAATGCATCGATCTGCGCCTCGGCTTCCACCCTGGCTTGGTCGTCCAGGGCCAGGGGCGCGGCTTGCCACTTCGTATCGGCACCCCGGAGCAGGTTCCAGTGGCCATGGGCGGCCGGGTTGAACAGCACATAGCGAGTTCGTCGCGGTGGGCCCATGTCCACCACCTTGAAGAGACGGTCGTGGGGATGGTCCTGGTCGCTTCGCCAGTTCGTGCGCGAATAGTTGTAATGCACACGGCTGGGGCTGTTGACCGTGAACAGCTCCAGGTCGGCTCGAGCGTTGCCCAGGGGATCCTGTGGAAAGCGCTCGCGGTCCCAGGCTTCCACCTCGGCCAGGGTGGCGCTCCCCAGTTCGGCAATGGCATCCACCGCCCGCCAATACTTCACCCCGTCGCGTTTGGTGCGTGTCTGCGGCATCGACTACGTCCTTCGTTTCAGTGTTCCGCGGGGGTCGAGCGTGGCCCAGTAGTGCACACCGTTCAGCTGCTTGAGCGTTTCACCGAAGGACGCCAGGAGCGCCGGGTTGCGGGCCAACTGGGCGTGGGCCGTGGACAGGAAGGCTACGCGGTCCTCGCGCAATCCCTCCACCTTGGCCGTGATCGCCCGTTGTATCTCCGGATGGTGGTGGGAACCGACGCGCTCGAAATTCGGCAAAGGGTGACGCTCGATCGGCGTTGCCTCGGCCTGCGGTTCGGCGGCTTGGACGCCCAGGAGTTCGGCATACGATTGTTCAAACCGGGCCCGAAACTCGGGACCTCTGGCCGCGAGCTCTTTCTCCAGATCCAAGGCCTGTTGGGACGACTTGAGCGCGGTTTCTATCGCCCGCCGCTCTGCATGGAGGTGCCGTGACAACTCGGCCGTCGCGGATTGCAGCGCGAGGGAGCGGTCAAAGGAGTGCGAGATCTCCCCCAACGCGTGGTTGACCTTGCCCAGGAACGACACCGGGGCCTTCGTGGGTTCTGCTGGGGGAGGGGTTGCGCGGGTTGGAGTCGCCACACGGGGGGCGCGGGGTGACACGGCTCGGACAGGAGTGGCGGTGCGTTGTGGGGCCAGCGGAGACGGTTCCACCCCGCGCCGCTTCGGCTTGTAGCTACACAAAGGGAAATTGGAGCAGGAGCGAAACTCCCCATAAGGCCCCGTGCGCAACACCAGCACGCCCTGTTTGCAGGCCGGACAAGCCTCCTCCTGGACGGCCTTGCCCTCGGTGTCGGTGAGCACCACGGCGCCGTCTTGTTCGAGCTCGCGAAGGAACGTCGAGCATTGGCCCTTGGCGGTGAACATCGCCACGCTTCGCCGGGCACGGGTCAGGGCGACGTAGAACAGCCGGCGTTCCTCGCCCAGGTGGAAGGTGTCTCCCTCGGGCATGGCCAAGGCGAGCACCGGATCGTCGGTGCGGGTGTTGGGAAAGCTGCGCCCTTTCAAGACGGAAAGCATCTCAGGCAGGATGACGTAGTCGGCTTCGCTGCCCTTCGAGCGATGAATGGTCAGGAACGACACGTCCACCCAGCGGTTGAACCGGCTTTGCCTCGTGGGCACATACTGCCGATCAGCGTTGTAGCGGCCCAACACGTAAACCGACACCTTGCCGTTGCGCCCCGGTGGGATCGTGCCGTCGCGCACGCCCTCGGCCAGGTTCACCATGAAGCGGTCGATTGCATCGGCCAGTTTGTCCTTGCTGTCCACCTGGAACGCCTGGAGCACCGGGCCGTGGCCGGGGGTGGTCGAATGCACGCGTTTGGCGATCTGGGCGGGGTTCTTGGAGACGAACGCGCTGGACACGTCGCACAACGCCTGCGGGCAACGGAACGTTTGCTCCAGCTTCAGCACCTGTCCGTGGCCAAACCATTGCCGGAAGCCCGTCATCACCGACACGTCGGCGCCGGCAAACCGGTTGATGGACTGCCAGTCGTCGCCCACAGCGAACAGGAAGCGGCCGGGCGCCTGGACCAAGGCGCGGCACAACCGGGCCCGCGCCCGTGACGCGTCCTGGAACTCATCGGCCATCACCAAGTCGTAGGGCGATTCCACGCGACCGCTCTCCAGGTGCTCGGCGGCTTGATTGAGCATGTCCTCGAAATCGATTCCGCCCTCCGCGGCCAACGCCTTGTCCCAGGCGTCCATGATCGGTGCGGCAATGTCGAGGAACATTTCATAGCGGTGCTTGAAGGCATCTGCAGGAAGTGAGCTCAGCTTCTGATGCAGCATGGGAATGGTGAGGCAGTTGCTTTTGGCATGGCTCATGAACGTGCGAACGAGCCCGATAAGCTCCACGGAATCCATGGGTCTCTGCCCGCCCTGGGGAATCTCCCGCTCGGGGTTGGGATCCATCACCACTCCACGGGATGTCAGTTCGGCCTCGAGGCGAGGGAGATCAACCTTGGACCGAAGACCGTGGGAGGTGGTCTCGAACAACGTCGTTCCCATGTCCTTGTGCAGCTGTCGCTTCCACTGGACGCCCTCCAGATAGCCTTCGAAGTCGGGTGGGGGAAGGCCTTGGGCGTTGAGTGCGAAATGCTCGTGGTAGAGGTCCAGCTCGGGGTAGTAGAAATCGGGTCTGTATTGGCGGTGAGATTCGTCGGCTGTGCGATGCTGGTAGGAGGGTTCGTATTGGTAGTCGACACCGTTCAAGAACAGGAAGTTGGCGATCATCACTTCCTCCTGGCTTTTGACACGCTCACCCCGGGTGGTGACGAGCGCACCCTTGCCCTGCGCATCCCAGACGTCGGCAGATTCCGGGGCGCCAAAGGCCGGCAGGTCTTTCCCGAAAACAAAACGGAACAAGTCCCATTGGTTGCGAAACTCGGAGGAGCGATCCTTCAACTCGTCCACGATTTCGGTGAGTTTGCGCACCCCTCCGGCTGCGTCCGTGGCCCACTCGGGTATATCGGGTTTTTCTCTGGTGGCCTTCCCGATGAGGCGCAGGCCCAAGGCGTGGAAGGTGGATGCTTCCACCGCCACATCCACCATGCCCAGTCGCTCGAAGGCCTTGGTAGCGCGCTCCTTGAGCTCATCAGCGGCCTGCTTGTTGAAGGCCAACAGAACAATCCGCTTGGGATCCACAAATCCGCGGTGGATGGCGTAAGCCGCCTTGGCCACCATCGTGGAGGTTTTGCCCGAGCCGGCCGAGGCCACCACCTGCACGCGGTTGTCGAAGCACACCACGGCCCTTGCCTGTTCCGGCGTAAGCGGTTTGCTCTCCACCCGGTCCAGTAAGTCTTTGCAGGCCACCAATTCGCGTTCCATGTGGGCTGCGTTCAGTGCAGCCCAGGCCGGGCGGTGGTTGGCTTCCCATTCCACCAGCGAGCGCTCGATCGCTTGAGCCACCGTTCCCATTCGGATTGCCACCCCTGGATTCTTCAGGCGTGAACGAAGTGCGGCCGGATCAACTTTGGGGCGGGCCGCCTGAATATCGCCCTGTTGTTCGTGGGTAAGCCATCGGCGTTGCTCGAGGCAGGCTCGCTCTTGTTCTGCCTTGTAGTTTAGCCATGCGTCAATCAAGCGCTGCTCGCCTTCGAGGAATGCCACGTCTTCTCGGAGGCGCTTGTCCGCTAAAGCCAGGTTCACAGCGTGGGTAAGGGCGGCGCCCTGAGCGTTGGGCAGGCCGTCGGCTTTCACCTCCTGGCCGTGCCCGGTGTGAAAAGTAATATCCGTCCAGAACGTGCCTGTGTGGACACGGTAAGTGGCCTCGTCCTCGACGTTGACCCGGTGGGTCCGGCCCTCCAGTGTCAAGGTGAGCTCCAAGCCTTCCAGGCGCAAGCGCCAATCCGATGATCCGGTTAAATGTTGGCCCCACCACGAGGGGGCCCATTCCTTTGCCATTTCTTGCCCCACCTTTCCCTTGGAATGCCGGCGTGACAGACCGCGACAACCGGCTGTCCCATGGTAAATGGCATGGGCTCTTGCGGTAATGCCTGATCTGGCCCTACATGCTGGGGCGCCGTCTCAGCCCGTGAGAGCGCCCACGGGCACGCTGGCGCCCATAAACTGGGCCGGGGAACGGGCCTTGGGTCCGAACAAGGGGGAAGGGATGAAGCACCGTGTATGGGCCGGCGCGTTGGCGCTGGCATTGATTGCAGGCCAGGCCTACGCCGATCCAGCCAAGCTGGGGGCCACGCCGGCACCGGTGGTGACGGTGAAAGGGCGCAGCGTCCAGGACGTTCAGAACGCCATCGTGGCGATGATGCTGCCGGCGGGGAAAACCCCGACCCGGCAGGACCAGAACGTCATGGTCTATGAGTTCCCGCTCTCGTTCTGGCAATCCATTGGCGTGCAGATGGCGCAAGGGAACAGCGGGTGGCAGGAGCCCAAGGGGCGCTTGACCTTCACGATGGCCCAGATGGGTCCCGACGTGATGGTGAGCAACAAGTTCGAGACCGTGGCCACCAACATGTTCAACGCCAGCAATTCGGTGGAGATAACCAACCCGGTGGTCTACAACGAGAACCACTTGGGCTTGCAACTCATAGCGGCCTTCGCCGAGGGACGAATGGTGCCCGGGGACCACAACGCGCTGGGCATTCAGGCCTACGAGAAACCCACCCGAAAGACCCGCAAGGTAGGGGCTGTGATCGAAACCCTGGTGCCGGGCGCGCCCGCCGAACAGGCCGGACTACGCCCCGGCGACGTCATCACCCACATTGGTGGGGTCCCCTTGGCCGAACAGAGCCCGGCCGCCATCCAATTGCTCGGTTTTTTGCAGATCGGCGAGGCAAAGCTACAAGTCCTCAACAAGGGCGAAGTGATCGTCCACAAGCGTCCAGCGCCCAACGCCCCTGCAGTGGCTCAAGCCATCGCCACTCCTGCACCCGCAACGACCGCCGTTCCCGCCGCTGCCGCAGTTCCGCCCTCCGCGGCGTCCGCACCTGCCACGCCAACGCAGGAAAGCGGACAAGGCTGGTGGCAGAAACAGAAGCAGGGCGACTGATCGCCATGCGAGGGGTGGGGTGGGGCCTCATCGTGGTGCTGTTGGCCGCCGGCTGGCTGCTACAAGCCATCGGGGAGACTGCCTTCACCGCCGTGGTCTGGATCGTGGTGGGCTTGGTCTTGCTGGCGCAGGTCGCCGGGCTACTGGCGAGAATGGGATTGTTTCGACTCCCGGTGCCGCCGCCTTCGGGACAATTGAGCCCCCGGGACGAACGGCGGTGGCAACGCTCCCGCCAGCAACGCGAACGGGGCGTGGCGTCACTCCTGGTGGCCGTCGAGCATCGCGACCGGGCCGAGGTGGAGCGGTGCGTGCTCCATGAAAACGTCAGCCCTTACGAGTCAGGCCTGTTCCAGAATCAGCGGCTGATCAGTGCCTACGCCCTGGCCAAGGAAACTGGCTTCGATGAGGCGATTCGGTTCTTCGAAGCATGGACCCGTGATGGGCCTGCCGCGCGAATCGAGCGATGAGCCGTTCTTTCAGCGGTGGCCGTAGTCCCGGTTCGAGCATCCTCGTTGAATCCACGTGGTGATGTTGGCCCGGCAAAGATCGTAGTCTTCCCCATCCACGTTGGTCATGCCCGTGGGTGGGGCCGACCACATTTTCTGGAGCACGTAACGGGGTTCGATGCCCATGCGCATCAGGTAACCGAACACCTGGCGGTAGGGCTCGCTGTCGAACGGAATGGGCTGGCCATCCGAGGTGTAGATCTGGTGAAAACCCAACTTGGGGTAGGGCGACCAGTTCTGACGCTCGACCCCCGCCATGAACACCAAGGGACAGGCGGAATAGCAGTTGTTGAACAACGTCGTGTCTAGGCCCATGGAGCGGATGTAGGCCCCCGCTGTCATGGCTTCGTGAACGTAGCCACCGCCGCTCCCCAAGGCAACGACCTCCACGGTGGGATTGGCTTCGATGGCATCGCGGATCTTCTTCGCAAACCCCTCCTCGATGTCGCCCAGCACTTTCAGCGCCTTGCCGTCGTTGGTCACCACGTAGAAGGACGACTGGCCATCTTGCTTGATGAAGGCACGGGGCAATCCCATCTGTCCAGCGCAATCCAGGTTCCAGGTGACCACCCGTTCGTCGTATGGCATCCCCAGGATGTGCTTGGCGACGCTGGCGAAGTTGTGGAGCGAATTGCTCATGATTCGCAGGTCGGAGGCGTTCTCCGTGGTCTGCGTGTCGTAGTCGGGTTCGTAATCGATGGCCAAGGAGCTGACCAGGTCGGCCTTCCCGAGCAACTGGCCAAGCACGTAACACTTGTGCTCGGGGATGTGAATCTCATTGAAGGCCGTTCCCGCGTGGGTGTGGCCATCGATTGCCACGCCGGCGTCGAAGACCTTAGAGCCCAAGGCGGATCGTTCGTCGATGAGCTTGCGCAGTCGGGCAACCACTGCCGGATCATCGACGTGCCCCTTCGGTTCCTCGGCGACGGGAGCGGGCTCTTCGACCGGCACCGGCTTCGTTTCCGGTTCGGGAATCGGCTCGGGTAAGACCGGAGCGGGAGTCGGTGCCGCCACGGGTGGCGAGGGTGGTGTGGGCGCGTTGCATCCCACGAGCATGGCCACGAGGGC
The DNA here is from genome assembly GCF_056759975.1 of Stenotrophomonas sp. STEN031. Classification (NCBI taxonomy): domain Bacteria; kingdom Pseudomonadati; phylum Pseudomonadota; class Gammaproteobacteria; order Lysobacterales; family Lysobacteraceae; genus Stenotrophomonas; species Stenotrophomonas sp. STEN031. The sequence continues at coordinate 83,024 of NZ_JBRREA010000005.1, read as the reverse complement.
CAGGCCAATGATCCGTTGGCTCATAAAGTGTTCTTCCCCTGATGGGGAAAGAATACCCGAGGCCCCGAGGGGTCGCATGGTGGGGCGGTGACCCCCGCGCCAGCACCGCAAGGCCACGGCTTCCCTTCCCGGTGCGGCCACACCGATTTCGGCCGCCGAGCACCCCGGACCATCCTCCACCAGAGCGAGGCGACGGCGGGAGGGACGTGGGCCACTGCTCCATTGGGCGCGATTGCCTGAGGCGAAACCTTGGGTCCACGCGTCCGGGCGCAAGTGCGTTGCACTCCTCCACGGTGTTTCGGCCTCTAAGGGCTCCTGCGCTGCCGCTTCGTCGCTGACGAGGTGCTGCACGGCCTTTCGTCTCCCCGGATCGGTTCGCGAGCAATCCGCTCGAACCCAACGGAGAAAGACCATGGCCAAGAAGAACCAGCCCGCCAACGACCGCCTCGACGCCTTTCTGGTGGAGGAATACGAAGTCCAGGGCGAGAAGCGCAGCAACTGGTCGAAGATCGGAGCGGCGTGGCCGCACCAGGATGGCAAGGGCTACCGCCTGGTCCTCAACGCGGTGCCGGTGAACGGGGTGGTCGTCCTGCGCCTGCCCGAGCCGAAAGAAGACTGACCACCACGGGGCCCTTCGGGGCCCCATTCTCTTCCTCAAGGAGAACACCATGACGACCCTCAACGCCCAATGGCGCGACGCCTTCAACACCGCGCTTCAAGCGCACTTCGCCATCACGATCCAGGACGCTGGGCTGACCGACACCGAGCTGGCCCGCTTCGCTGATCTGGAACCGAAAGAAGCCGCGCTGCAGTTCGGCGAGGACTACGACTTGGACCGAGTCGACCGGGGTTGGCGCTGATACACGCAAGGGGCCTTCGGGCCCCGCTTCGTTTACTTGCCTAACAAAGAAGCGAGCGGTGCTTCGCGATTTTCAACTTTAGTCTGCAACGCCCCCTTGCGCGTTTGTCGTGCAGATGTATCCCAGAGGCATGACGAACGGGATACGAGCGTCATACACCGACAAACGAAACGCTTGGGGAGGAAAAGACATGTTCATCAGTTTCAGAGTGACGCGCCGATGGGTCGTCAACATCATCGTCGCAGCCATCTTGGCCCGTCTGTTTTTCATGGGCATGGACGGGGTCGATCGCTTCTCCAGCGACTGGAATCGCGTGACGGGAGCCAGCATGCCCGGCTCAAGTGGGGTGCGCGGTGCCGTCTCCGACATGCGTTCGACCTTGCCCAGCGAGCTGGACGCGTTCGTGGCGCGTGCTGAAGCGGACGCCCGTAACAGTCGATCCTTGCTGGACGTGCTCAAGAGCGTGGCCGGCATGGCTGACGCGTCCACCACCCCTGATCAACCCTTGCCTTACGGCGCCGCCCAACAACTGGAGAGCCCTTATGACCGCTATGCCGATTAAACCTCTGGCGCCTATCACGCTGCGCGATTGGCGCGACCTGGCCTTGTTCATGTGCGGATGGACCATGCTCAAGATTTGCGCGCAAACGCTGGTCAATCCGAGCGCTAGGCTGCCCGACCTTGCAATCGGCGTGGGCGGATTGGTCACGACGTATGCGGTGATGAGCGCGTGGGTGATGGTGCCCACGGTGTTGTTGGCAGGTGCTGCATGATCACCTTCGGTGCCATCGCCACCACCGTCTGGGTGGTCCTGTTCCTCTTTATCGTTTTCTGCATCGCTGGCATTCACTGGAAGAGCGCGAAGCGACAGGCGGGCGTCGCCCGCCGCCGTTCGCTCCTGAAGGCCGCGATCATTGCAGGCCTGGCCGTGGCGGTGGTGCTGTCCTTGGCGATGCCATGACCCGGCCGGCCTACGTTCAAATGGCCGTGCGCGTGCCCAAGGATCTGAAAGCGCGGATGGAGCAGCTGGCGGCGGAGGAGAGCAGGCACGTCAGCGAGCTCGTCCGTGAACTGCTGACGGAGGGTCTGAAGGACAGGGGAGCCCCCATCAAGCCGCCGGTGCCTTCACGATCCGGTGATTGAGCAGGGGGCGAACGAAGTTCCCCGAAGTGGCGGACGTATGGCTGGCCGATCCTTCGCACGTCGCCAAAGCCGTGTTGCGCTTGCCGGCCTTACATGGCGCTAGAAAGCGAGTTGTCGAAGAGAGCGGTGAAGATCGCTTCGCAGAAGCTCAAACTCGCCGTTGAGTAAGCGGGCTGTTCTCCGAATGGTCTCCCAGTCGGGGGCCTGCGCAGGGATCGTCCGTGCTTTGTCCAGGAGCGCGTCAGCGGTGCTTGAAAACACAACGAGGCGCTGACGGAGCCGGTCCGGCAATGCGAGGTCCTGGGCGAGCAATGCCCGGGCTTCGGCCGCATTGAGCTCGACCATGTTCAGATCAACGAGTGCGGCGAGATCGACCCTGGGGGAGGGTTGCGCCTGATCGGTGGGGGTGGGGCGCAGCAGACGGGAAATCCATTTCCACATCGGGATCATTCCTTGTTGTGACTGCTATTCCTTGGTGAGATGTGACAACTGCTCAATGAGCACGTTGCGCTTTTTCGGTGGCAACTCTGAAAGCTTCTCCAAAACCTCCGCCAACCGGACTTGCTGGGCCTCGTTGTGTTCGCCCAGGGCCAGGATGGCGCTGGCCATGGCCGGAGAACTGGCCAACAGATAAGCGGGTGGGACGTCCAAGGCCACGGCCAGCTCGAACAGCGATTCCAGGCTGATGGCCATGCTCTCGCTTTCATAACGGCTGATCCGCGCGGACGCGGTGTCCTTGTCCAACCCCATGCGCACCCCGACCTCGCGTTGGCTCAGGCCTCGCAGCTGGCGGGCCTGGCGCAGGCGCGCCGCCACGACAGCCCGAGGGACCGGCGGGGGAGTGCTCACGGGCTGAACGGATGCAATGCAGGCATGCCGACAGGATGACCCAGGCCCTACGCCCCGGGTAGACTCTACGCACCACGTAAGTTCGTGGCAAGGAGCCGACAGGGGGTTCTATGGCAAGCAAAGGGTGGGCCGGCGCGCTGGCGCTGGCCTTGGCGTTCCAGGCCCAGGCCGGGGACGGGAAGGGGTTGCTGGAGACCATCGGGCGGGCCCTGGGCAACACGCCTCGGGTGGTGGCAGAGAAGGCGCGCAGTCCTTACCTGGAACCGGCCGGGACCTACTGGGATCTGGATCAGGAGATGCTGGAGGGGGCGCAGCACCTCCGGGTGGGCCTGACCGCGACCGCCAGTGGTGGTTCGGACATGTGCGACATGAAGCTGCTTGCGATGGCGCACTCCAGCTACCGCCTGGATGCCAAGGATCGGCAATGGTGCCTCTACCAATGGTGGTTCGCCGACACCAGAATCAACGGACCGAACGGGATCGAGCAGACCCAAACGGACGCCATCGAGCGTCGGTATGGGCCGGCCTTCGATGCACGGCTGGAGAAGTTCAAGACCACGCGCCGCTTCGCCGTGCGGCCCGATCTTGTATCCTGGGGCGGGGTCGAATACAACGCTGCTCGCGGAGCCATGGAGGTCTACGTTCCCCTGCCGGAAATCTCCGCCGGTGGGCTGTCCGTGACTGGCAAAGGGTTCGTGCCGTGGTCCCAGCGAACCGATAGGGTGGTCTTCAGTCCCAAGTGGGCCGGCCGATACCAGCTCTTGATCAGGATGGATTCGGCGGAGGCGGCCAACCTTGCGCGGCAAGGCCGCGACGCGCGCGGTGACCTGGTCGTTTTCACGGTCAACCGCGTCTGGGTCGAGAACACCGTGCCGAAAATGGACGTGACGGTCGAGCGGGTGCGCGTCGGCTACCGCAACGAAACGATCGAAGTGGATCTCACCAACAAGCAAGGAGAAGGCGCATGAAGAACGCAGCAATCGCACTGGCACTCCTGACGATGGCGCTGGCAGCGTGTGGAAGCAAGAAGGACATGCCCACGGCAGAGCAGGTGGCCAAGGCCTACGAGATGCACATGAATGCCAACCTTGTTCCGGAGCTTGGGCAGCGGATTGAGATTCGCGGCTGGGACGACCTGGAGGTGGACTGCAGTGCCAGCGGCCCCGATCGGGTCACCTGCGTGACCGGTGGGACCGTGGACATGGTGGGTTTCCATGGTGGCAAGCAGTTGAAGCCGGAGCCGGTTCCGGTGCCGGCGCAATTCGACTTCACCTTTGCAAAGCAAGGCAACGCTTGGGTGCCGATCAGCGCGAAACAGAAAACGGCAGCGGCCAACGGCGAGCCAGCAGCCCCAGCGACAACTCCCCAGGCGCAAGAAAAGGTGGCCTGGCCGGCCTCACCTGACGGCTATCTCGAGCTCCATCCGGACGACTTAGCCTGGGTGCTGGCCTCGCGTCTAGCTGGCCAGATCACGGACGAGAACCTGGCCCAGGTCTTTGTGGAGGGCTATAGCCAGGCAAGCGACGCCTTCGCCAAGCAGGACCTCCTGAAAGCAAAGCTTCCCGCTGTCAAAGAGCGGCTGGCAAACCTCGCCAAGACGCGCTTTTTCCGGATGTCCTCCATTTCGACGGAGCGCATGGTGGGCAAGGTGGCTGGAGCAACAAAAGACGACTTCGTGGGGCGGGATGTCAGCGTCCAGGGCTACGACTTCCAAGTCAAAGCGTTCCCGTTCTCCAGCCAACAATGCCTGATGGGCGAAGGCTACGGTTCCATGCAGTATGAGGAGCGCGGCATGCGCTACCACTTTTTGCCCTGGGGCCATATGCAGCAGCCGGCCTGCCAATTCAAGGTCGAGGACGAGGGTGTGGCCCGGCGCATCGAGCAAGCCCGCGCCAACTACAAGCTTCAGACCCGAGAGACTCTCTACTTCCGATTGACCGACGAGCGGTCTCCCGGTGGCGAGATCCAAGCCGAGGCTCACCGCATGGACCTGGCGCTCTTTGAGACCACGAATCCCTACTCCAGCAACGAGGGATACACACCGCTGGCCGAATTCACCCTGACGGCACCGCCGGCCCAGCACTGACCCCTTGGAGGAAGAACAAACATGAAGATCAAGCAACTTGCGGTGGCGTTGGCCGCTGCGCTCGTCCTGTCCGCTTGCGGGGGCAAGCCGTCCAACGGGGATGCCAAGCAAGCGCTTTCCACGCTTCTTCAGCAAAGCGGTGCGGGGGAGGTGGCTGACATCCAGGACTTCGAGATTTCCGGATGCACGAAAGCGGACGGAATGGATGGGTATCGCTGCGATACTCGTGGCACCTTCACCATCAGCGTCATGGGGCGCACCGCTCCCCTCCCGGTCAACAAGAACTTCCGCTACGCCAAGGTCGATGGCAGCTGGCGCGCATACGCGCAATGACTCCAAAGGCGAAGACCTCCGAAAGGTAAGCGGCGCGCAGAAGTGTTTCCAGCCGGGTAATCAAGCCTTATCGGCTCTTGTCAGTTTGCCAGGATGAAATAGGATGAGGTAATTCGATAGAAATGGAGGGGGCAATGACCTACACGCCGCAACAGCAAAGCAGATCCAGTCACATGCAATGGGGTTTGTTGGCTCCAGCCACCGTCATTTTGGGTGGTGCGGGATTGGTCTTCCTTGGAGGTGCCCAAGAGCACGCGCAGAACGGTGCTTCTGGCTGGGGGGGCGCCTTGGCTTTGTCGGCAGCGTTTGGTATCTGGGGGCTGTTAGCCTTTCTCTACGTGCTCAACTGGCGGGCCGCGGGTGTCCGAGCCGCAATGGCCGTGAACCCCTTTATCCGCCCCCGTAAGGGCGGGTTCTTGAAGGGTGCCATCATCGGCACGCTGTTTGTTGTAGTCCTCCAGATAGCCAGTGTGCTCATTGGATTATTTTATCCTGGTCTCGAGCAGGGGGAGCGCAATTTCTTCTTCTCGGTTCCGACCTTTTACCTGACTGCCCTCTACACGGTTTTTCCGATCGCTCCTGTCTTGGGTGGGATTGTGGGAAAGCTCTGGCGATCCACCAGCATTTGACAAGAAAATGTGATTGTCAGGGCAAGAAGCCCCCGAAAGGGGGCTTTTTTGTGCCCAGCGAAAAGCATCTGAAAAGCACCACTTGGCGGTGGAAAGCCCATCGCCTTCGGCGCGGGTTCGATGTTAGGAATATTTGCTTCCCAAGGCCGCAGATTTTCACTTTAGTCAAGAAAAGATCCATGGATCGCATGGACAAAATCGCATGGCGATCTACCTTGAAATGGTAGGAGGCAATCACGCCTTCCGAAACCATCAAGGAAATCGACATGAAAATTCATCACCTCGTCAGCGACGGAATCCAAGCGGTCGCCATCACCCAATCTGCATCGAGTGGCGGTGGTTACGCTCACCCGGTGAAGCTCTCCACCATTCGCTTCGATGTAAAAGACGCCGAAGCGGTGTTCCATGAGCTCAACAAGTCTGGCCATCGTCACGAGAAGACGTTCGAAGTGATCGAGCGCTGGGATGCTGATGCTCGCAACCAGGGTCCGAACTCGAAGTTCGGTCGAACCCTCGCCGCTCTGGTGGACGAGGCGCGGGACCACCTGAAAGGGTCAGTGATCTACGAGGCCAAGGACATGTCGCAGGAAACCATGGGCGCGCTTAAGGCGCGTTCTACGCAGGCCAAGCTTTCGCAGGCGCTTCCTGCCGCCAGCGGTCCGAGCATGGTCATCGGCGGCCAGGTGTGGAGCCCGCGCGTAGAAGCGCAGAAGGAAACGCCAGTGGCCAGTCAGGAAGTCCCCCAGCAGCGCATGCGCCTCTAAACGCATCCATCCCCACAATCAGGAGAACCCACATGAACGTCCAGATCGCCCAATCGATGAACAACGCCAACGATGACCAGGAGCGCTACGCCATCCTGGCCGGCTTCGCCCGCGGCAACGACGAGTTTCGCACCAAAGGTGCTGCAGAAGAACTGGTGGACGCGCTCTACTACGCGGGCGCCGCATTCAACCGCTGGAAGGCTATCGCCACGGTCCGCGAAGCCGCGGCGGCTTGAATCATGAGACGCTCAGCGAATGCTCCAATCCCTGTTGGAGAGAAAATCCCTCCGCGAAAGATTGTTGTTGACGGTCATCGTGAGGGTGGATGGACACCAGGAGTCTTTCTGGTTGTTGACGAAGATCGGTGCAACCCGAATTTCGTGATGTTCTCTGGAGCAGACGCAAACGAACGTTCGGAAAGCTTTGCCGCCGAGCGCAATCGGGCACTAGGCCTGGAGGATTACTGATGCTGTCCCTGCGCAACCCCCGCCTGGACAACCCCATGGGGCGTTTACCGACGTCCTTCATCAACGCCCGCGATGCCGACGAGGTCCGGCGGTTGGCCGAGCATCACGGTATCCCGTTCAACGAAGCCGTGCGACAGATTGTGACGCTCTACTTCCGCCAGCCATTCCCACTTTCAAGCAAGCGAATGGGCGACAGCAAGACCGACCGGTTGCCCGAGATGGTGGCCCCGCGCCACATTGTCGAAGGCATTGCTGTTCTGGCGTCTTCGTTGGGCCACACCCGCGGCGAAGTGTTGCGTCAGATCATTCGGGGCACGTTGAGGAAGCACCGTGGCCGTGATTGATCGCACCCCGCCACCGCCCGGCAGCCCCAGCGCGGAACTGATTCACGCGTGTATCGAGGGCAACCTGGTGGGGGTGCTCGAGGCGCTCCGCAATGGAGCGAACCCCAACGCATGGCGGGAGAACGAGGGCCCAGCCATCCACTCAGCGCTGGCCTGGCCGCGCATCGTTGAAGCCCTGATCGAAGCGGGGGCGGAACCTCACGCGCGCAACTTCTGGAGTGAACGGCCGCTGGAAAAGCTCGCAGCGGACTACCAGTCCAGCGAGCATCCGGTGGAGCGGGGGCGCATGGAGCAGACGGCACGGCTGCTGATGAGGCTTGGCGGCAACGCCTACCGCGCCAGCCCGTTCTGGCGGACAGGAACCCTGCGCGATGCAATGCCCAAGGTGGTGGCGAAAGTGGAAGCGGAACTGCGGCAGGAGTTGCTGCAGGACAGGCTGGTGACCGTAGCCTACACGCCGACGGTAAGCCGGCCGCGTCTTTAAGCAAGAGCAACTGCACGACGCCGCCACCGGCCGCTGCGCGCCCGGCGATCTGAGAAGCGAACGATGGAGAAAGGGAAGCAACGCCTTCGTCGCATTTTCGATGTTAGGAATATTTGCGTGAGATTCAGCAGTTCTTGATTTTAGTCTTGAAAAGATCCATTGCAGCAATGGACATTTTCATGAGGCGATCTACCTTGGAGTCATAGGGACGCAACAACGCCGACCGGACAACAAGGGAATTCCACCATGAACATCAAGACCTACACCCCCGCCGAAGCCCTCCATGCCGCCATTGCTGAAGGTTGCATCGAAATTGCCAGCGGCGTCCATTTGAGCTCTCAGGAGAACATCGTCGCGGATCAGGTCGATTGGATGCAGGAGGGTGAAAAGGTGCATGACTTCACCCAAGCCCCGTTCTGGATCACCGCCGACGATGGCCAGGTCCAACCGGTTTATGGCGAAGACGACGAGGGCCTGATTGACGTCCTCGCCAACGCCTAACCGACAACGCTACCAGGACCGACAGCCATGACCCTCTCCATTCTCTTCTCCCTCGCCCCCATCGTGCTGCCCGTGAGCGTTCTGCTCGGGGCTCGCATCTCGGACACCATCGAGAACGCCGCCTGGGCGGTCTGAGGTCACCATGGCAGCTCGGCACTACTACTTTGCTTATGAGCGCACCGATGGCGAGGTGTGCTACCTGCCCAAACTTCTGCACGAGGGCATCCAGCGCTATCCCCACACCATCGGGCACTACCACCTGACGCAATGGCTGGGCGTGAGCAAACTGCTGACGCCCGAGCAATACAAAGCCATGGGGTGGATGGGCACGAACCGCCAGATGGCCAGGCGCGTGGCCGCAGCGTAACAATGATTCGTTGTGGCTTACTTCTCTCCGACTCGACTTTTCCCAAGGTTGAGATACACCAGAGGGATGACCACGACCACCCTCAAGACCATCGCCGATGCCCTGGCCCCGTTCGACCTGCACGACCGCGAGGGCTTGGCCGACCGCGTCCATGCCATCCTGCCAGATGAAGAGCTCCACCCCGCGGAGCTGCTTGCCAAAGCGGTGGAGCATTGCCAGGCCCCCGTCGTGGGCACCTGCAGCTTCCAAGACCTGGTGTGGCGGATTGGGCCCCATCCCTACGGCTTGCCATGGGTCAACGTCCATCTCCACCGAGAGGGGGATGACGATTGGACGGCCTTCGGTGCAGTGGCCCCGCACTCGCCCGAATCCCTTCAGCGGGAGTTTCAGGACGCGCTGCCTCACAGTGCGATGGTCACGGACTACCTCGAAGAGCAGCTGAATGACGAGGACCGCGAAGACGCATGGCAGCGCATGGCCCAGGACGCCCACGCAATGGGCCAGCGGCTGAACGACGCGGCCACCATTCGGGCCGAATGCGGTGCCCAGTCCATGCTTCACGATGCCATCGCGGCGGGTGATCGGAGCGTGTCCTCCGCTGCCATCCAGCTGGGCGCTGGGCTGAACCGGCCCGATAAGAACGGAAACACCGCTATGCATCGGGCGGTGCTCGCCGGATACTCATCGTTCATTCCGTGGCTGGTGGAGAACGGCGCGTGGGTAGACGCGGTGAACTTCGAGGGCCGCACTCCGTTGCACCTTGCGGCAGCACGCCACGACAAGGCGTCGTGCATCGAACTGCTGGAAACTGGCGCCGACATGGATCGCGTCGATGTGACCGGAAGGACACCCGCTGACTTGGCACGGGGTAAGGCGCGGCAGCGCGATCGCGGGTTTGGCTTTTAGTCGAAGAGTCAACAGCAACAACAGCAACAGCGGCTGAAAAGCATCCCATGGCGGGGAAGGCACCACGCCTTCGGCGCGAAAGCGTTGTTATGAAAAAGTGCGAAGTGAAAGCCGCAGAATTTCACTTTAGTCAAGAAAGTGTCCATGAAATCCATGGACAATTCGGTATGGCGATCTACCTTGAAATCGTAGGGGGGGGCATTCGCGTCGACCCACCCACGATTAGGAAGCCACCATGATCAAGCAACCACGACCCAGCCGGACCACCCTCGAACACTTCGCTCAGCGCCTTGGCTACGAACTGCGACGGGCTTCAGGGCCAAACCAGGTGTGGAGCGACGGCAATCAACCCGGGCCCAACCGCTGGGCGATTGTTTGCCCTCGCACTCGGCGCTTCGTCAGGGGCCTGGGAACGCTTCAGGATGTTGCGTTCTGGCTCGACGAAAGGGAGATCTTGGCGGCCCACCAATGATCGCGATGAACCGGTTGTTCTCCTTTCAGGGGAGGAAATCCACGGTCTCCCCAAATCAGCGGCTGATCGCTTCGTGCGAAGTCAGGGCTAATCCAAATCGCGGAAGTTTGGTTCGTCAGGCGCTGGCCGCAGGTGCGGATCCCGATTGCGACATTGACGACTACAAGTATCCAACCCTCTTGATTCATGAGGTCATTTGTCAGGGCGACGAGACGGAGGTTGACTTTGAGGTAATGGATATGCTGATCGACGCCGGCGCCGACCTGTATGTGGAAATGCCGCATACAACTGGGGAGGGCGCCTTTGGTTTCGCTGTTTCCCAAGGTCGATACAAGGTCGCACGCCACCTCATTGCCCGTGGAGTGGATGTGAACCGTCACAATGCCTTCTGGAACTTTCTTGCCTACGAACGGGATTACGATAGTCGAGACGTCGAAATGGCAAGGGCCATGGTGATGGCGGGCGGGGATTGTAGTCCTGAGCTGATTGCCTTCATGAGGGAGCAGCTGCCTGGCCATTACCTAACCGATACAGAGAATTTCTGGGAACCAGGAGCGCCTACGATGATCGACTTGCTCCTCCAGTGGGCGGCAGAGAAGCGGGCGGCCGATCTACAACAAGTGCTACTGACCTTGCAAGAACAGCCGATGATGGCGAAACCCCGTCTCTGACTTCTCCATGAAACGTGTGCGTCGAAGTTGTCTCACTTACTGACACGCTGGCGGGGCACAATGGGTTCATGAATCAGTCCGCCGTTCCAGATCCCTACCAGTCCTTCCTTTGCGCCCCGGCCTACGGCCTGTTGCTCGGGCAGACCACCTGTCATTTCTGCCACGCCCAGACCCCCACGGTGGCGGTGTGGGTGCCGTCTTTCGAAGAGAGTGACGAAGATGGCCTGGTGGACCAAGGGGAGGGCGCCTTGCTGCGTTACATCGAGCACCTCGACGACGGCGTCCTGGCCTTTGTGACCAGCCACGCCCCCTGGCTTCGCTACGCCTCCACGCGGACCTCCGGCCAGACCTACCTTGCCCACCACTGCACCACGTGTGGGGCACTTCAGGGCGATCATTACGTCTTTTCCCCGGATGGTCCGTATTGGCCGCAAGACGACGTTGACCTTGCGCGCCTGACGTTCGTTCATGGCCTTGGCCCACTCACCGCTCGGGCATCGGCGGGGCAGAGCGGTTGGATGGACCGCGTTCCTCAAGTCTGCTCCCAGGCCTGAAAGAATCCTTGCTTCAACTCCGAATCGGTGTGCCGCACACGGCACGTCATCAAGGCCTCGTGCGCTCCGCGCGGCCCCATCGCCCGCCTTCTCCGGTCAAGGGCCATTCCAGGGCCCGTGTCCTCGCTGCGCTGCGGGCCGCACCAGCCCTTCCATTTCCTCGCTTGACCGCGTCGTGCGGTGGGGCAGTGGGTTTCCCATTCCAAGTCATCCGGACCGGATGCCCTGGACCGGGCCATTACTCACCAGCGAGGAAACAACATGTTCGAGCCTTCCGATCTCATCCATTCCTACACCCGCGCCCAAGCGATTGAGGACGGCGTCCTGGTGGACGTGTCCGACGTGGCGAAGGAAGCAGGCTTCAAGCTGCCCGTGGCCATCACCCACGCCGCATGGGCACGCTACGTGGAAGTGCCCGCGGGGCTGGAGCTGCGGGGGCAGTCCGTGGAGGGCCGGCTCTGGGACGTGCTCTTCCTGCTTCACGTGGCGATCCAGCGCGAGAGCAGCAACACGTCCGAGATCCACTACCAGCTGTTGGTGGCCATGCCCGATGGTGGCGACTGGCAGCCCAACGAAGCAATTCCGGATGATCGCTCGGGCCTGACCCGGTCGACGCACCGGCTGGTCACCCTGAAAGCCTTGTGCGGGCCGGGGGACAACCTGGAACCCGTGGTGACGATCTTGCTGCCACGCGAGGATTGACGAGGGGGCCGGGAAACCGGCCCTATTCGTTCTCCGTAACGGGTCCCGCGGCTACCATGGTGGGACGACAAGGGAGGGGGGTAGGGGATGGAGAAGTTCAGCTGGAAACGGATTCCGTTGGCGCAGAGCGAGAAGCTGGGGCCGCTGGTCCCCGATGCCTTGCCCATTCTTCTCCGGTGGGCCAAGGAGGGCGACGATCACACCTACACCGACCTGGCCCGTGAGCTCCACGACCGCAACGGCCATTCCATCAAGCACGTCCTGAACTACGGACGAGTGGCAGGTGGGGTGGCACAGGCCATCGAATGGTTGAGCAAGCAATGGGGGGAGCCCATTCCTCCCCTGCATGCCATCGTGATCAACAAGAACAAGGGTGTTCCGGGTGACGGGGCGGTGACCATTGTTTCGGCGTTTTTCGTTGGCAAGCCCATGGCGACAGAAGAGGATCGCAAGGCACAGTTCGAAGAAGCCAAGCAGGATGTCTTCACCTATCCCCACTGGGACCGGGTCGCCCGCGCCCTGGGGGCTCCCATCCTGGAGCCTGACAGGGGAGAGAAACCCCAGGACGAGGCGCAGCGCGTCATCCCTCTGCCGAAGGTCCAGCAGGGTGGTGGTCCTGAAAGCGACGAGCACATTGCATTGAAGAAGTGGGTGGCACACCATCCCGAAGAGTTCGTGGACTACGGTCACTTCCCCGCAGGCACCAATGAAAAGATTTTGAGTTCTGGTGACCGGTTGGATGCGCACTTTGACAATGGCAGGCATCGCCTGGCGGTGGAAGTGAAAACCAGCCGGTGTAGCGAGGACGAGCTCCAGCGGGGCGTCTACCAGGCGGTGAAGTATCGGGCCATCGTTCGGGCCGAGCAGAAAGCGATCCGCCACGTGCCCAACGGGGAGGCTGTCCTGGTCTGCACGCGCGCGCCCAGCAGTGAAACTCGGGCCCTCATCCAGCGCTTGCATGTTCGGTTTCAGCAGGTTCCGCTGGAAGCTGAAAAATCTTGATCTACGAGCCTGTCGGCCGCTGCGCTGCCGGTGATCTGAATCTCAATTACATTGAATATCGGCGTAGCAGCCGATCTGGTAATCCGGAAAGTGGTGAATTGTGCCACCTGACCCTATCGAAGCGCCGGCGCAGAGAGCACGAGCTTGTTGGTCAAGAGATGACAACGCGTAATTGGTTTCGGACCAACAAGATTCACTCACGACAGTGTAGTTTCCAGTCGATACGCATTGGGTGCGATAGCCGAACTGGTTCTCCATTCCGCCGCCCCAGTTGGTGTATTCGCTCAGCGAGTAATAGGCGCCAGGGGAAAGCGGTTGAGTGGGGATCGAGCTGCGGCAGGCGTGGAAGGCACTCTGGTCTGTGATCCCGCTGCGGCCGCCCCAGGCGGCATTGCACCCGCCACCCCGGCCGTCGTCGTAGGAAACTGTTTCACCGTCCAGGTTCCCGAAATTGGGGGCCAGCGAGTAAACGTCCGTGACCCATGAACAGGACGGGCCGGTGATGGGAATGCAGGTGTTGCTCGCAGTGGTCCATGAACCGATGGCCGACCATCCCGACCACGTCGACCAAGGATTCCAGGCAAACGACCCTGTCACGGTGGGGCAATAGGCAGATCGAGAACGCGTGCGTTGCTCCTGGCGTGTCCTGGTGATTTCGCCCTGCTGACCCGCAGGACAACCAAGCCGTTGCGTGGTGGTCCGGGTCTCTGCTTCAGACTGCGTGCTAGGAGTTGGTAGAGTGCACGCTGGCGTGGAAGGATGGCAATCCCCATTGTCTACGAACACCCCCGGTGTGCCGTCCCACACCCACCCGGTGTTCGTCGGGGAACCCGTGGGGCTTGGACAAGTCCAGGTGCGGCGTTCTCCGGTGGTCCAGTTGCTTCCCGTGCCGGTCCACCCCGCAGGACACGATGCCTTGTAAGGCGCCGGGCGCCACTCCGGTGCTGGGGCGAAGCAAGCCTGAGCGCATGTGTTGCTGATAGAGGTCCATGCGTTCCATGAGCCCATCCCGCTGCATACGAATGTGCGCTGCTGGCCAATCGAACCCAGTTGGCCACTCGGACAGGCCACGGTCCGACTTTCAGGCCCAGGGCAGGGCGTGCAAGTGTTGCTGGTGTCCGTCCACGGTCCTGCCGTGGTGGAGCCCGCCCACGCTTCGTAAACCGAGGGGTCGGGCCCGCAGTGGTGACGGCGCGACTGGAAGACTTGGCCGACCGATCCCGCAGGGCAGTTCACGGTTCGGGTCTCCGAACTCTCCACGCACGCCGCCACGGTGGTGGGCGGAGGGAGTGGAGGTGTGGCCGGAGGCGCGGGCGGCGTGACCGGAACAACTGGTGTGGCCATCGGCGGCGCAACCGGTGCTGGCGGTGGAGGGGGGAGTGAAGGAGCTGAACTGATGGGGCCCACGGGAGCTGCGGGACCCACTGGCCCAGCAGGGCCCACGGGACCGCCCAAGGGAGGAGAGCCGGGTGGGGTGGTTGAGGTCGGGATGGGGGGGAGCTGCAGCGGTGAGGCCGCCACCGCAGCTCCCGCCACCAGCCCGGTGTGGTAGACGAACGAAATGCGACCATCGCCTTCCGCGCATGCATCGGTCAGTGCTTGAAGGTCCAGGCGCCCCCCGTGGTTGCGAATCACCGAAACGTCGGAAACCTGGATGTCCCACGGGTCGCGCGCGTTGACGGCTACGAAGTCGGCGCAGGAGCGCGCGGGCACCTGGTGGTGGACAATGAAGAAGCCATCGCCGAAGCGAGTCACCGTGTAGGGCTCGACGGTCACCGAACCGCCCCAGGCGTTGGTCAGCAAACCCTCGCCATCGGTCAGCCGGGTGGGGGCGAGGCCATCGCGCACGAGCGCGTCGGCGCTGACGCCTGCGAAGGTGCCCAGCAATCCGAAGGAGTTCTCCACCCGTGTGGACAGCTCGCGCAGGTTGTCGCTCTCCTCCGACACCTTCGACTTTGCGGACACGTGCGCATAACTCACGAACGCGACGACGGAGAGCACGGTCAGCCCGGCCAGGGTTAGCAAGGTCTCCACCATGCCGAAGCCCAGCGCAGAGCGAACCCCGCTGGAAAGGCGAGAGGGGGAGGGATGTCTGTGCAGAGAAGGAAATGTCGTCATGCATTTCAGCATGCGATGCACTGGTGGTTTGGCAAGTCCCTGTTTTAGTCAGACTTTCTGCAATTTACCCCCTTGACTCGACCTGTCGGTGTGGTTGCATGGGGTTAAGCCGATTAAAAGAGTGGGACGTCCTACTCATAAACGGTCAAGCCTAAACCGACAGGAATCACCCCATGCACCAAATCTTACTGACCGTGCTCCAACCCCGCTCGGGCTTGTTCATGAGCGCTGCCAACGAGCCTTGCCGAGGCTACGTTGAAGCCGCCCACATCCCCAACTCGAAGCGCCACCGGCTGGTTCGTCTGGCCAAAGAGAAAGCCCACTTCGAGCAGAAGAGCCGGAGGGAGGCGAAATGGAAATGAGCACCCTCAACCCCAAAGAGCGCTTCGCCCGCGAGCTCCACGCCGCGGTCCAGGCCAACAACCCGTTTCTGCTGCGCCACTTGGTGCGCCGCATCCATCAGGCCCGCATCGACGCCTGGACGTCAGGGGACGACAACGCCATCTTTCCGTCCCTTGATGCCCCGGTGAGCCTGCAGGGCATCACCGCTTTCCACTTGGCCTGCATGGGGTGGAAGGCGTATCGCGACAGTCCGCACTTGGCGTATGGGTTCGACCAGATGGCACTCATCCTGGCCGCCGCGGGCGCGGACCCCTTCGCCGAATACCGTATCGGCAATCAGCGCCGAACGATCTTCGAGGAACTGGGTCGCGAGCTGCCCCCGTCGCTGAAAACCTGGATGGCCGAGCAGCCGTTCGATCTCCACGCCTCACCTTCGGAAACGGTGATCACCCAGCGGACGCTGCCCCCCGTCAGAGATGGCGTGAGGTCGCCCCGGAAGTGCGCTGAGTTCAAGGGACTTCGTCCGACGGCTTAACGGCTAAAAGGTTTGCAAAAACATGCACTTGCGTTGTGATTGACACTCTGTAGAGTCGGTTGGGCTATCCCTACCTACTCATGCGAACGGAGTTTCCCAATGCGCTTGTGCTGCTTTTCCTTGAAAGGAGGTGTCGGCCGCACCACGATGGCCCTCAACCTGGCCGGGTGCTATGCCCGTGACCCCAGGCTGCGTGTGCTGGTCAACGACCGGGACCCCCAGGGCGGCGCCAGCGCCTTTGCGGCCCTGTCCGATGAAACCCCGTTCTCGGTGGGCCGTTCGCGCTCGCCGGGTTTCAACATCGAGATCACCGACACCCCGCCCAGGCTCCCGGACAATGAGGTGATCCCCGAGGCCGACCTCTACCTCGTCCCCACGTTGCTGGATGGGGCCAGCTTCCTCATCTTCCTTCGGACGGTGGAGGTGCTGGAGAAGAAGGGCAAGCGTTATCTGCCCATCGCCAATCGGGTCAACAAGGATAGAGCCTCCCACCGTCGCCGGCTCGAGCATCCCAAGATGGCCGGAGCAGTTCTTGTGCGTGACAGGGCGCTGATCGCGGACTGCTACGAGCAGGGCCAGACGGTGTTCGACGCTGCCGACCGGTGGGCACTGAAAGCCCAGGAAGAGATCCACGGGTTGGCCGTGAAGGTGCACCACACCCTCAAGCGTGACGGCAAGGGGAGGGCTGCGGCATGATGGATCTTCCTTTGGTGTCTCTCCCAGACCTACCCATGGCCACTCGCAAAGCTCCCGCCAAGAAGGCGACGAAAAAGACTGCCAAGAGCACGCTGGATGACGTCAAGGACGTCACTCACGCCAAAGCATCGCGCACGAGCACGAAAGAAGAGCCGGCGATCGGACACATTCCCGAGCACATCCTGCTGGGGCCGGGCGATTACCCCGAGCGGAAGTCCTACTTCGACTACGACGACAGCCAGCGGGCGGGCACGGTGGGTGGCAAGCGGGTTCACATGGTCATGCCCCGATCGGTCACCCTCCACGATTACCGCCGGCGCGAGGATGGCCTGCGCCACCACCGGGCCATGGTGACGATCCCACCGAAACTCCGGGAGAACATTGCCAAGCTGTTCGGCTACGAGGACTCCGAGGACGCCGGCCGGGAAGTGGCCCTGACCACCGCGATGGTGGCGCTGGCGGACTACGCTGCGGCCACGCTCATCAAGGAGAAGACCCTGCTGATCGTGAGCTCGCCGGCAGACGAGCACGCCGAGGAACGGAAAGCCGCCAGGGTGGCCGTGCGGAACCGGGGCAAGGCCAAGAACGGGAAGATCTACTGACCCTCACCCAGTTCTGACAATTCAGTTCCGGCGGCACGCTGCTTCAGTGCTTGCCTGGACATCCTGGGCGGGGCCGTCAGCGTCAATTCCTTCCCATCGAGGGAACGGTAGAACGGATCGTCCACCCCCGCGCTCACGTAAACGATCAGGTCAGGCCCGATGGTCAGCAACCCGGCATCGAAGAGGGCGTGGATGTCCTTTCTCAGTAGCAAGCCGTTGCTCAATGCGTTGGTGGAAGCCCCGTTGTAAGGAACGATATGGGCGGCGTCGATGACGCTGGCCTGGGCTGTCCCCGTCACCATGCACACCGCCCCATAGTGGGCGACAAGGCGCTTTCGGAACTCCGCTTGTCCTTCCCGAATCACCCGTAGAACTTGCTGCACGCGCTTGCCCTCGGCCGCCACGGCTTCCTCGGTCGGGGGCAATGGCTCCTCCACCGTCAACCGTCCGTTCTCTTCCAGCACTCCCCGGAGGGCTTGGATGGCCTCGTGGGACAGGAACTCGGCCGCTGGCCGCAACTGGGGATCGATCCCGGCCCGGTGGCGTATCTCGGCCAACAACAGGGCGGCGTCTTCGAGGTAAGTCAGCTTTTCACGGCGCATGCCCCAGAGCTGGTTCAGTTCGTTCAGACCCCAGGTGTTCAACGCCAGTCGGACTTCCCCAGAGCTCATCCTGCGGGCGCGATTGCCCTTCGCAAGGTTCTGCCGCACGAGGTATTCCTGGAGCTCCGGGGGATCCGTCAGCTCGTCATTGTCGATGGTGAAGAGGCTGCGGTAGGGCTGCTGAGACGCTTTTCGCTGCTCCTCCCGGCGCTGCCGCCGTTCGGCGCGCCACTTCGCGATCCGTTCTTTCTCGCTGTCCATGCCAGTGTCTGGGATTGAAAACGGATCCATGGTAGTGGAAGCCAAGCCGGGTTTCTCTTCAGGCCGTGGGAGTTGGTGCAGGGCACACACGCTTGCGGGCTTTCAACCAGGCCTGCGCCAGATCATCCACGTCAGCCTGCAGGGCCGTCCGCTCCCCCGGCAGCCATGGCCGAACCTGACCGGCGTCCACTGCGGCATCCCGAAGTTCCAGCCGACGGCGGGCTTCCAGCCACCTCGCTTTCGTTTCCGCCTCCCTCGACGCTCGCCGCTTCTCCCGCATGCGCACCGAGCCGGCCTTCTCGCTGTATGACCTGATCTGCCCATCGAGTGCAGACGGCCACGGAGTCTCATGGGCGCCACTGCGCCGCTGGCGCACCTGGCGCAAGGTCGGATACTGGGCCTTCCAACTGTTCAAACCGATCCGCTCGCCGTCGGCGGCGTTGTCCGGGCTCAGGTCGATGACCAGGGCGTGGTGCCCGATGAGCTGCCATACAGCGGCTTGAAAAACTTCTCCCGGCACGTCGAAGCCCACCACCTCCACATGCTCCATCCACCGGGCTTGGTGCACCTGGCGCAGCAGCCCAGCGGCATCGTTTCGGGCCGTGAGGGTCCGCTGGCCCGACGGCCATCCAACGAACCATCGGTTCTCATGGCGTTCGACGTATACGACAAAGCGGGGATGCTTCCAGCGTTCCCGTAGGAGGGCCAGCACGGTTCGGTCTTTTGCGTAGGGGCCCGCAGACGTCAGGTGATTGTCCGAGCGGTGCAGCACGGCCACTCGGGCTTCCTTCAGGGCGTTCAGGTGGTCGGCGGGCACCCGGCCTGCCAACTCTTCCCAGGCTAAGAGATCGCGCGCGGCGCGTTCAACCGCACACGCCTTGCAGGCCATCCGCAAATTTGACGGTTCGACGGGGCCGCCCTGGTTGAACGGAACGAGGGGTGACAGACCCCACGACTGCCGCCGGCTCAGGTCGATGGGCGAGCAGCAGAACACACACGTCGGGTTGTCTTGTCGCCGCAGTAGGTCAATGGCCCACCGGGGGTTATCGGCAGCACGGGCGCGGTGTTTCTCCAGCACCCGTTGGGCGAATGCCTGGAAGTCGGAGGTGGTCATGGGGTTGCCTCCAACGAACGGAAAGCGATCCGGAGTGGGGTGTCATAGATGGGGCGCGAGCACCTCATCAGCTCCTTCAATGGATTGACTAAAACGATAAGGCGCGCGGAATTCCCAGCTATGTTTCGGGTTGCAAGGGTGACTGCTCTCGTGTGACTAAAACGACCGGTGCGGTGCATCCAGCGTCCCCAAATTGGTTTGACTAAAACGATTGCCTCACCGGTTTTCGAGCGCAGCGCCGATGGGTTGCGGTGGTCACGGACGAGGGTTGGCCGGCGAGAAGAAACGGGTGGCCGAACGAACGCAACTGGCTTTCCGTGCGAGGGGCCACGGAACGCGAGAGGGGCAGGGGAGCGTGGGGTCTGGTAAGGCATGGCGTGAACGTGGGGAGAGATGAACCGGTGGGGGATGCACCACCAATACCTCTGCACTGGGGAATCGCAAGGGGTGGCGAAAAGCAACGGCAACAGCTTCGCGTCGGTTGAAGCAGTGTCGGCCCAGGCACCGAAGCAGAAGCCTGGAGGGTGTCCTGGACTCGTCATACACATGACGCACTGAAGTGGGTGTGCGCTTCGCGCCCAGAAATCGGCATCACGCCTGGCTAATTCTCAATGCAATCAAGGCCTGACCTTGTCACCAGTCAATGGAGACAGGGTCGGAGCTTGTTAGGGCGTTTCGCCCATGTTTTTCAGGCTCCTGCGGTGGGGCCTTGCCAACTCGCGGATTCCAGGTATCGGTGGAGTAATCCCGAAACGGAGTTACTCGACCCATGGCGTTCGTTCGTCAAAACGTAAACCTCGACCCAGAGCAACTGAAGTTGGCGCGTCGTCTTGCAGGTGAGAGCGGTGTTCCGTTCAACGCATACGTTCGCGATGCAGTGGAGCGCCACAACGCGGGCGTCACTTTGACGGCGGCGCTGGAGAACTCGAACGCCCACCTGGAGCTTCTGCTCGATCAGCTCCGCGAGGAGAACGCAACCCTGCGCCGCTCTCTCCAGCAAGACCACCAACAGCTTCGCGACGAGATGAGGGCCGAGCAGGCCCAAGCCATTCAGAACTACGAAGACGTGCTGCGTCGTGTCCTGACATCGCTCTCCCAACACCCCGCCAGGAGCACCGGTGCGGCCAAGGCGCCCGCACCCAATCCCATGCTCGCCCCCCGCGCCTGACTTCCTCCCCCACGTATAGGAGATCCATCCCATGAAACGTTCCACCCTCCCCATCACCCTTTGCCTGATCGCCTGCCTGCCGATGGCAATGCCGCTGCAGGTCATGGCTCAGTCCAACCCGTCGGAGGCGGTCGCTTCCAGTGAGGAGAAGCCCACGACCGACAAGAGGCGCGTCTTCAAGGCCGGTGGCATCGGCTGCGTCGCCGGCGGCGCCCTGGCTTACCTGACCGGCAAGAAGGACCGAGCCGTTGCCGCATGCGCCGCGGGTGCGGCCGTGGGTGCCACTGCGTCCTACGTGAAGCAGCAGCGTGAGCACGCCCAGGAGGCAGCTGAGGCCGCGCGTGCCGCTGGCATGAAGGCCGAAGTCGTCACGAAGACCGAGACGGTCGAAGGCAAGCAAGAGACGGTGCTGGATTCGCTGCGTTTGAACTACAACCCCGCCGACATGAAGCGTCTGGACAGCGACACCCAGGCGTTCCTGGACAAGTTCGCCGGCTTGCTGACCAAGTCGACCAACGGGCTCACGGTCGTGTTCCAGGGCGCCGACAAGGCCGCCTGCCAGGTGCCCATTGTGGAGCTGGCCAAGCGCGGTGCGCTGTCGAAGGTGACGGTGGACGACCGCTGCGGCAGGGGCGAGCACGTGATCGTCGTCACCCCGGTTCCCGACGTTCGCTGATACCGATTGCCCGGGTGTCTTGCGATACCCGGGCTTCCTTCCCCCATTTCCAGGAGAACCCATGACCCCCGAAGAACTGATCCGCAAGCGGAAGCGCGATGAGCTGTTGAAGCGCGCCAACGCGGCCCAGACCACCGCGCCATCGGTGGAGGATAAGCTGGTGTCCGACAACACCAAGGAAGCCCTTAAAGCCGCCGGTCACTGGGCCGGGGTCATCGGCAAGCGCGCCGCCGAGCTGACCCAGAAGGGGGCGGCTGCCGCAGCGGAGAAGGCAAGGGACGTCAAGGCGACCGTTGACGCCAGACTAGCCAAGGCCGCGGAAGAGCGAGTTGAAGCTACGGAAGAAGGTGGGTCGAGCACCACGACGGTCCAAGCGGCTGAAGTTGAGGTGGCGACAAAGTTCTTGAAGAGCGAACGAGCGGGTTCTCTCGTGACGGACGGAATGGCTCATGACCTTGTGCTTGTTGATGGGGAGGTGTGTGAGGGCAATGCACCCACCGACGAAATGGCATCCGAGGACGTGGTCGAAGCGTTGTCCGTCCAGGAGCCCGCCGCAATTCCCGGCGAAGCAGGTGCGGTTGAGGTGGGCGAAGCGGTTCTCGTCGAAGCCCAGACTGAACAATTGCAGGTTGTGGAAGTGCCTGGATTGGCACCGGAGGTGGGCGCTGTATCGGACCAGCCAGCAGATGGTGTCGAAGAGCCTCAGGTGACCGATGACGTTTCGATTGGGCAGAGCGAGCTGTCTCTCGGTGCTGTTGAGGAGCCTAGTCACTCACCGGACGCCACGGCTCCAGAGGGGCCGCAGGTGTCCCTGCAATCTAGGCTCCACTCTCGTTGGCCCTGGGTCGTGGGTGGCGTGGTGGCGGTGGTATTGGTCGCTGGGGTGCTCTACGCCCTGCAAGAGAAGAACGACCAGCCGCTGCCGAGCGCGTCCGCTCCCGTGGCACCGGTTGCCGCTCCGGTGGTTCCCGAACTGGTGCCCGAGGTGGTGGAAGCTCCCGTGGTCGCGCCCGCGCCAGCAGTGATTCCAGAGCAGGCCAGGCCAGTGTCCACGATCGCGAAACCCGAGCCTGTCGCCGCTCCCACGGCGACGGTGTCCGCGCCGAAAGAGACTCAGCCCAAGCCTTCGCCGAAACGTGCGTCTGCCCCGTTGCCAAAGAATGCCCCCGCACCAGCTGCCGAGCAGAAGAACGATTGGCAGCAGAAGGCGAGCGATGACCTCGACGCTTGGGCGGAGAAATCCGGCATCAAGTGATCCCCCTTGCCAACTCACGGATTCGATCTAGAAAGAAGTGACCTACTCATCATTCAAGGGGGGAACATGTTCCAGTGGCTGTTCACGCAATACCGGGAACCCGGAAAGATCCACTTCGGTTCGAAGTGGATGAACCTTCATGGGCGACTGCTCATTGGTAGCCCGGAGTCGCTGGGCATGGGGCACCTGACGGAAGCCGTGAGGCGTTCGTTCTACTACTTGCGCGCCGATCGCGTGCCGCCGGTTGAAAACGACGCGGCCTACGAGGCCTGGACCAAGGATCGGCTCTACGCGAGCCAGGTGGAGCAGGTGGCTGAGCGCTGGGTAGCCCAGGCGGGCTTCCTGGTGATCGCGCCGTTGTGCGCCGTGCTCGCCGTCCTGTCGCACTGGCTTGGCAACTAAGGGAGGAACAAGACCATGGCATTGAACATCAACATTCTGAGCGCCATCGACTGGACGAGTGGCCTGGGACGCAAGTTCCGCCGCAAGGAAGGCGAGGCCGCAACCATCCGCGAAACCATCATCGTTCAATCGAACGCACAGTTCGAAAACCTGGTGGGGCGCTTCGATCTGAGCGACCGTGTGCGCAGCCGAGTCCTGGACGTTCCTTCAGAGGACACCCAACTGGCTGCCGAGTGCGGCGCCGTGTGGAACGAGGAGAAGAGCGCGTTCTTGGTCCCCGAAGGGAAGAGCGAGGACGACTTTCAGGAGTGGTGGCCCAAGGTCCCAGACGACCTGCGCGACAGCCAATCCCGCATCACTATCACCAAGGACGGCCGCCGGGCTGAAGGCTTCCTCCAGGGCAACGACATGGGGCAGGGCAATGACAGCATTGCCACGCCGCTGATGTATCTAGCGTTCCCCGCGATCGGGGCGCTGACGCTGTTCCTGGTCTCGTGGATCGGCTGGGCGGGCTGGGCCTTCCTGCTGACGAGCATTCCCTACTTCATCGCCCTGAAGCAGGGCGAGAGCATGAAGGAAGCACTCAAAGCGCTGGTGCTCCTCCAGTGGATCCCGATGGGCATGGCGGGCATGTCAAAGTTCAGCGCTCTAGGAGTCGGAGGTGCGGCAGCGGGTTCGGCTGGGCTCCAGGCTTACATGGCTTTCTTCACCAAGGCCGCGGTCATCGGCTTTGGCCTGGTGGGTGTGATCTTCGTGGTCTGCCTGGTGGCCGCCGCTTCCCATCCCCACCGCGGCGTCATCGGCGGCACCGCCGCCCGGTTCATCCAGGCGATGAAGTGGGTGGGCATCATTCTGGGCGCGCTCCTGGTTGCCAAGGTTCTGCCCTGGGGCCTGGGTGATGCTGTGCCTTTCGTGCTGGCCTGCATGTATGCCATGCAGTTCACCGAGGGCAACTTCGTCCAGACCGGTGCTCGCCTCTGCCTGCAGAACAACGACAACAACTTGGGCACCCAAGGGGCCTTGGTCAACTCGCACGTGAAGGCGCGTGAGCAGCAGGCTCAGAACGCGCTGAATGACACGACGCCGCTGATCACGATCGGCCGCGCCACCGGCCATCTCACCGACAAGGGTTACGGCTATTCTCCTGACAAGCGGACGATCATGAGGCTGTCCTTGCGTGACCTGACTCAAGGCCTGATCGTCTTTGGCATGCCCGGAACGGGCAAGTCATACAGCATCCTGCGCCCGATTGCGCGCCGCTATCGGCGGGCGGTAGAGGCCATTGCACGGAAGGCTGGCAAGAAGGGAATGGCGGGTGGTGCACTGATCGCTGATGGAAAGGACGGGGCCATCATCTCCGACCTGGAGGATTTGTTCGACATCGTGGTGAAGCCGGGTCTGGCCGTCGGTCCTTATGAGGGATTGGAGCCGGATCAGATCGTGAAGGCGTTGCGTGGTGCGTCCGGTGGCGTCGTGGATGAAAAGTCCAAGTTGTGGTCCGACGGTGGCGATGCGTTCATCTACCACACCGGAATCATCTTGAAGGCCTTGGTCGAGCACGAGAAAACCTACCGTGCTTGGTGCATGGCCAAGCTCGATGGGTTGGAAGAATCCCAGCTGCTCCTGAAACTCGAAGAGCGCAAGCTCCGCAAACTTGGCCAGAACACCACCGAAGTGGAAGAACGGTTGGCGGAGGTGGTCCAGGAAATGGGTCTCTACTCCTGCGTGGTGGATTCTGATCGTGGCTGGGCCTACACCCCCTTGCACCACGCCAAGCTTCTGTCCAACGTCGAGCGAGTGATTCCCACCGGGACGATCCCCAAGCCCAACCCGAAGATCATGGAAGTGATCAAGTATCTGGGACTGGAAGAGCCGGACAACAGCCTGGATGAAGAAGGGCGTGCGACGCATGCCGCGTATCTGAACGCTTACCGGAAGCGCCAGCAGAACGAGCCGCAAACGATCCACCCGGATCTGAAACGTCCCATGTCGCAGCTTCAGAGCTCCCTGGAGTGGGCGCTGCTGGAAGTTCCGGCCATGAACGCCGAACAACGGCAGTCGTTCACGCTGAACTCCCGTGGTCTGCTGGAGAAGCTGTTGCGGGGTGAGAAGCTGCGCGACGCCAACGACATCCCCTGGCACTCGATCGAGAAGGGTGAGGTGGACGTGTCCAAGGCACTTTATGGCGAGATGGTGGGCCTGTTCCTGCCGCCTACCCAATACGGCGACGCGGGCGAGATGATGATGCGTCTGCTCAAGCAGCGGGTGATGAATGGCATCAAGGCCCGCGGTGCGCACGGTGACAAGTGGCGGCAAGCATTGCCAGGCCAGGTGGAGGTCATGCTGATGATGGATGAGGCCCACCTGTTGCTTACGGCCGACGACACGGACATGTTCTCCATTTCACGCTCGTTGGGCCTGATGCCCGTGTTGGCAACCCAAGGGTTCGAGAGTCTGGAGGATGCATTTGGCAGTCGCACGAAAGCTGAGCTTCTAGCGAACCTCATGCAATCGGTTGGCGCGCTGAGGTGCTCTTTCAACACCGTGGAGTATCTGATCAAGCGGTTCGGCCAAGCCATGCTGACGACCTTCAAGCAAAAGACGCGCGGCATCGACTACAAGGGTGGCCTGGAAAACTACCGTCACTCGGTCCTCAACGATCCGAACCACCCCCATGCGGCCGTCTTCGACAAGATGCGCCTGGAAGGTGCGGGCCGCCTGACCGCCTTGCGTGTGGATCCGGCCACGGGTCGCCGCTGGAGGATCGGCGCGGAGGACGTCATTGGTCAGGACGAGCTGGCCCGTGACATCGACATGCCCACTGGTGGGAAGCGGGAAGTCCAGCCTCTCTTCGGGCCTGAGGAGTATCAGGCCCTGCTGGAGCCCCGCGGCCACGCCATCGTTGCCTTGAACCGCGCCGGTCACAAGCGCATCGACCTGGCCGAGCTGGTTCCGGATCTGGACTGACGGAGAGCGGCAAGGGGGTTCGCCCCCTTGCCAATCCGCCGATTTGATCAACTCTCGATGTATCCCATCCCCACCGGAGAACCCCACATGAGCGACACCCTTACCCAACCCATGGAAACCCTGACCGACCTGCGCACCCTGCGGGCACAGCGCAACGAGAAGCTGTTGGGCGATCGCCCCCCCGTCCAGAAAGAAGAAGCCAGGGCGGCCTACGATCAGTCCGTGGGCAAGGACCAGCAGGCCATTGAGGAGCGCCGGCAGCGGTTGCTGGATTGGGCCGAGAAGGCCAGCCCGGAGCAGATCGAGGCCTTGCAGAAGAAGATTCAGGAGACCGACAAGGCCAGGGCCGAAAGCCAACCCGACAACCAGCACGAACAGGTGGCCTTTCAGACCGTCCAGCAGTGGCGCCAGCAGCGTCAGGGGGAAGAGCAGCGCCCTCCCATGCTGACCCGTGAGCATCGGATGGAGAACGGGCCGGGGCGCTTGGGCTACGCCGAGTATGCCCGCACGGCCCCGAAGGAGGCTGCCTTCATGAAGGAATATGAGAAGAACTTCGACTGGGACAAGCACGAGAAGCAGCGCCAGCGGAACGTCTTCAATCAGTAACTCCGCCCCTTCCGACTAAAGACAAAAATTGCCCGGTTCTTCACAGAATCGGGCTTTTTTGCGACTTGACACCCAGTTCTGGTGTGGTTTCCTGAAGGTGTAAGAAGAGTAGGCCGACCTACTCAAGAACATCCCCATGGAGACCGACATGTTGATTGAAGCCCTCAAAGATTTTGCCTTCGCCCACCTGATTCCGCTGGTGGTGACTGCTTTCGTGCTCATCGCAGCCTTCGCCGCGGCCTTCGCCTTCTACCCGCCCGCCGTGCCCGTGCTGTTCAAGGTGCTCATCATGAGCGTATTTGCTTTCGTAGCAGTGGCATTCGTGGCCCGGAGCTCCTTCAACTGATGAGCAGTTCCTACCGGCGTTGTCGCATCTACCTCCGGCGGAGCCTCCGCCGGTTCGAGGGCGACTCGTTTATGGCCGCTCTTCTTCCGACGATCGTCGTCTACATGTTGGGCTGGATCGTCTTCGGCCCCATCCCGGGTTGACGGACGCGGATTCGTCTTTACAACCATGGGGATGAACCCCCGTGAATCTCTCCAGCACCAATTACTCCCCCTGGGTCTCCACCGAACGGAAGTCCTGGTGGACGCCTTGCTGCGTGAGTTCGGCAACGAGCCGCAGCACGCTTCCGTCGTCCTGGCCCGCGCCCACGCCTTGAGCTTGGCGCCCGTCGAGGGACGACGCGGCGACCTGGTCTGGCAGGTTTGCCACGGCGACGCCGACCGAGCTCCCCAGGTGGATCTCCGGTGGGGGCTTCACCGCTTGACCTTCGATGCTCCCGAGAACGCCTCGACCCTAGACATGGTCCGGGCCTTCGAGCGGCGGTTGGGCGACAAGAACGAGCCCATGGCGTTCAGCGCCATTGCTGATCACGTTTCGCGCCTCACCCCTGCCCAGCACACGGGGCTGTTCCATGACCTGTCCATGGCGGCTGAAGAAGCCGGCGTAGCTCGCGCCGACGCGCAACGACTCCAGGAGCATGGCCTCTGGCAAGCCTGGCTGACGGGCGCCTCCCGAGCGGGCCACGAAGCGGCGCTGTTGGCCTGTATCAGCATGGGCGCCAGCGTGCGCATGCCTGATCCCAACGGGAACACGCCACTTCACCATGCGGCGCGGTTCGGCCACGCCCACCTGGTCACCCCCTTGGTGAAAGCCGGTGCGGACGTCTCGACATTGAACGAGCAGGGCTGGGCACCGCTCCACCTCGCATCGCTCCACAAGCACGCCCGCGTCTGCCTGCAGCTGATGGCCCAGGGCGCTAATCCTGAGCAGCCCGGCTGGCGTGGACGCACCCCCACGCGCATGCACCAGCACCAACACCGGCATGAGCAAGCCCAAGCCTTATGACGCCCTGGGCGAGGTGCCCGGCAACGTCGCCCCTTCGCAACCGGTTCGCTACTGGCACCGCGCTTTGCTGGGCGGTGGGTTCGTGTTCGGGGTGGTCTACGTGGGCGCCATGGGCGTTGCCTGGCTCATCCCCAACCCGGATGGCCAGCTCATCCGCTTCACCGATGCCTTGAAGGGTGGCTTGGTCACTGGCTACCACTTCCTGACCGCCGGAATCTCCGTTCGTGGTCCAGCGCGGGAGTTCATCGAACTGGTGTCCTACCACCACCCCCTGGCCACCTGGACGCGAATTGGTGCGTCACTCCTGCTCGCGGGGTATCTGGCCGTCCGAGTGTTCCTGAAGGAAGCCAAGCCGGTGAGCAACACCTGGCACCTGGCGGGCCCGCAGCTGCTGGAAGGAGTGGAGGCCATTGCCGAGGCAAGGCGACGCTCACTGACGCCGAAAGAAGCAGAGGCAGATCCGTTCGCCTTGTCGTTGCATCCCGACCTGATGTTGTCGAAGAAGCAGTGGGCACGTCACGTGCTCCTCACGGGGTCGGTGGGCTCGGGCAAGAGCGTCATCCTCAAGCACATGCTGGAGCAGCTGGTCAGGATGAAGGCGGCCAAGCTGTTCCTCTACGACATCAAGGGGGATTTCACCTCGATCTTCAAGCGTCCCATCATCGTGTCGCCGTTCGACGCACGGTCCTACGTGTGGGACGTGGCCTCTGACGTGCGCACGCCCACCCAGGCGGCTGCCTTCGCGGCTTCCCTGATTCCTGAAGGAGAGGGCAGCTCGAAGTTCTGGACCATGGCCGCCCAGGATCTCCTCATCGGGTGCGTGCGTGAACTGCAGAACACGCAGCCGGGCACCTGGGGCTTCCCAGAGCTGGCCCAGTTGCTGCGGCGGCCTGCGGCGGTGATGTGCGAGGGCATGCGCCACCACTACCCCCGCGGCGCGGCCTTGGTCGTCAACGCCGAGAGCCAGACCACGGCCAGCGTGCTGTCCACGCTGGGGGGCTTCACCCGCCTCATCGACGATCTGGCCACCGCCTGGCCCAAGGTGGGCCAGCGCCGCTTCTCGATGACCGAGTGGATTCGAGACGACTACACCGGCCGCAAACAGGTCATCGTTCAATCGGGACCCGATCCCACGCTGACCAAGGCCTACATCGCGGCCATGATCAACGTGGCGGTTCCGGATCTCATCGGGCCTGCGCTGCCGGACAACGAAAGCGGGCGGGGGCTCTACTTCGTGTTCGATGAGCTCACCAGCGCTGGACGGTTGAACATCGATCCCTTGTTGGCGTTGGGACGCAGCAAGGGCGTTGTGGCCGTCATGGCGGTCCAGGACCATGCCCAGATCGAATTGGTCTACGGCGACAAGACGGCGCAGGCGTTTTCATCCCTGGTGGGCACCCATGTGGTGTGCCAGGTGCAGATGGGGGTGACCCGCGACAAGCTGGCCAGTCAGCTCGGCAAGCACAAGATCGCCTGGCGTTCGCACGAGGACAAGGCGCAGGTTCATGAAGAGAGCAGGGCGCTGATTTCCAGTGGGGAACTCACCGACCGGCTCGGCTTCCGCATAGGAAAGCGCTATGGGCCGGAGAAGTGGGGCGTCGAGGCGATCGTCCAGATGGGAGGGGACGTGCTGTTGCTCGGATGGCCCGGCAGGAGCTACCCCGAAGTGAGGAAAGGACAGGTGCCTGCCGCATGGACCACCAAGCCCGCTGGGCCTGTTGAAGGGGAGGCGACGCAGTCGGAAACGTTGCCAGGCGGGTCGTTTGCCTTCCCCGTCACCCAGGGGGGGCGTCGAAGACATTCAGCGCGTGCTGGCCATGACCCCCGAAGAAATCGACGCGCTGTTCAAACGCTAATCGTCTTCTTGCCCATCCTGGTCCGAGAAGTCAGTGAGCGTGTCGCAGTTGAGGCAGTGATACATCTGGGCTGGCTCGTTGAAATACATTCCGCAGAAGCAGCCGCAGAAGGGGCAGCATTCCTCGATCTCGAAATCTGCCCACTTGCACACGCCCAAGTATTCTGGAATGCCATCCTTGTCATACCCCACGATCTCGAAGGCGTCAGCGTTCTTGGGGATGAAGCCGCGGTGGCGTTGAAGCTCGGCCAGGACGTCGTCGACCGAAAGCTGAAACCATTCCCCTCTCTTGCGCTTGTTAGCGAATTTCAGATGTAGCGCCCGTTCCAGGGCGTAGTCGTCATGGACATCCAGCCAGCCCATGAGTTCAAGCGCCGTGGGGTTGCCGGTTTGTAGAGCCACCATCCGTCTCGGGATGTCCTTGGACTTCCCCACCTTGGTCAGTTCATGAGATGGATCGACGACGAAATAGACGGCCATGGCGCCCCTTGCGTGTCTGTGGATTTCTGGGACCTTGGATCATCCCACGGTTTCGGAGGCCCCATGATTAACTGCACACGTATCGATGCCCGCGGCCGCAACAAGGGCAACGGCAACATGTTCGACTACATGCTGGCCACCGAGCGCCTGGCCATCGACAGCGCGGTGGCTTACTACGCTGGCAGCGGGCCCGATCCCCGACAGACGATCAATTGGGGCGGCAGCCTCGCCGCCGGACTCGGCCTGGAAGGGCAGGCGGTCACCCGCGAGGTGATGGAACTGCTGGGCAAGGGCTTCTCGCCCACCGGAAGGCCGTTGTGCAAAAACGCGGGTGAGGAACCCCGGCTGGTCATCAAGACGGATCGCTGGGGCAACGTGCGATTGGACAACGACGGCAAGCCGATGGAGAAGTGGGAGGGCGGCCATCGGGTGGGGTTCGATCTGACCATTTCCGCCCCCGGGGATGTGAGCGTGGCGTTTGCGCTGGCGGACGAGCGCGAGAAGCTGGCCATCCTGGAGGCCCACCGCCAGGCCTGCGCCGTGGCCATGGGCTACATCGAGAGCAAGGTGGAAACCCGACGGGAGAAGGGAGGAAAAGAAGTCATCGGAACACAGGGCCTGGTGTGGACCGCGGCCGATCACGTCAGTAACCGGAACGTGGAGCCCGACCTTCACACCCATCACCTGGTCTACGGGATCTCGAAGGGCGAGGACGGCAAATGGGGCACCTTCGACGCCATCGAAATCTACCGTCACAGGCACGCCGCGGATCACCTCTACAAGGCCGAACTCTACGCCGCGATGAAAGCGTTGGGCTATGGGATTCAGCGGGAACGCGAGGTGGATGTGATGGGGTGCGAGACGGGCCAGATTCTCACCACCATTGCCGGCATCGAGCGGGAGCTCGTGCTCCAGACGAAGACCCGCCGCCAGGAAATCCTGGACTACGTCAAAGAACACCCGTCGGCTAGTCACGACGAAGCCTGCAAGGCCACCCGCAAGAAGAAGGAAGAACCGCCGTTCGAGCAGGTGGTCAGGGACTGGAAGCAGACCTTCGCCAACATCGACCAAGAGAACCCGGGGCTGGTGCCCTCCACCCAATCGCTCAAGCAGACCCAAGGTCGTCACCTCGACCCTCATACGTTTGACGAGGTCTTGAAGCGCATGCACGAGAACGAGGCGATGTTCTGCGAACACGACCTGGTCCGCGAACTGGGGATGGAGTTCGCTGGTCAGAAGAGCGCCGGGGAGGTGCTCAGAATGGTGGAAGAGTTCACCCAGCAGGACGACCTGGTGCGCGTGAAAGCCGAACACCTCCACGAAGACGACCGGGGACAACGGTTGGCGCGCAAGCACCGCGAGGACCGATTCGCCGCCACCTGGATGGTCGAATGGGAGGCCGAGATCATCCGGCGCTCGAAGGAGCGGGAGAACGAGACGGACCTGAAGCTTTTCCGCTCCACAGTGGACCGGGAGATCGCCGCGTATGAGAAGCGCAAGGGGTTCACGCTCACCGAGGAGCAGAAGGCCGCCATCGGCCACCTGACCTACGGAACCGCAGGTGTCGGCGTCATGTCGGGATTGGCAGGGACGGGCAAGACCACGGTGGCCGAGGTCTACAAGCAGTGCTTCGAAGCCGAGGGAAAGCAGCTGATGGGACTGGCGGTGGGTGGTAAAGCCGCCAAGAAGCTAGAAGAGGAGTCCGGGATGCCTTGCATGTCGGTGGCGAAGTTCTTCTCCCAGGTGCGGCAGGGCAAGGTGGCCCTGACGAAGAAGGACGTGGTCGTGCTCGACGAAGCCGGCATGGTGGCCACGGGTGACACCCTGAAGCTCATGACCTACTGCCAGTCGGTGGGAGCCAAGCTCATCATGCAGGGGGACAGTGACCAGCTCCAGCCCATCGCCGCGGGCAACGGCTTCGAACTGGCGAAGATGGCCTTGGGCGACACGAAGCTGACCGAGATCCGCCGGCAGAAGAACGGCGGTGACCTGATCACCGCGAACAGTTTCTACGAGCGCGACCACCACGGGAGGGTCAAGGACATCCGCCGCGGGCACCGCAGCCGGCAAGGCTCACTCGATATGGGTGCGGACATCTTGCAGAACCTCCAGGATCGCGGATGCATCGATGACTTCGGCACGGATAAGCAGGCCATCAAGGCGCTGGTAGACGACTACCTGAAAGACCCCACCCCGATGGACGAGAAGTTGGTTCTGGCCCACACACGGGGCGAGGTCACCACGCTCAACATGTCCATCCGGAAAGGGCTGCAGGAGCAGGGGGTGCTGGACAAGGAGGAAGTCACCTTCCGGTCGATCGTGAAGGGACAATGGGAAGACTTGACGCTGTCCCGGCGAGACCGAGTGATGTTCACGGCGACCAACAACGACCTGGGCGTCATCAACGGCACGGAAGGCACCGTGGAAAGCATCCGTAAGGACAAGGCGGGCGGCTACGACCTGGTGGTGCGCATCGAGGCCTCGAACCCGAAGGAGAACGGGCGCCTCGTGCGGTTCAATACGAGCGAGCACAACGCGCTGGCCCACCGGTATGCCATGACCGTCCACAAGTCCCAAGGGCAAGGCAAGGCAGAGATCTACCACCTGGCCACCAACATGGGCATGCTTGACCAACAATCGGCCTTGGTGGCGTTCACGCGCCTGACCAAGGGCAGCTACCGAATGTATACGACGGACGACGTCATGGAGCGTATGACCGAACGCCTGGGCACCGAACGCCATAAGGAGATGGCGCTGAGCGTAGGTCTATCCGAGACCCAGGCCGCTCCCGTGCGCAACCTGGTCCGGGACGTGGAAGAACTGCTGGCGGGGTTGAAGCCGAAACCCCAGGTGCCGGTGGAAAAGCAGAAAGGGCCCGTGCTTACCCTATGACGCGGCGGGCCAGCAGCAAGAGGCTGGCTCCCACGAGAATCCACGGCCACCACCGGATGCGTTCCGAGGGACGCCTGCTTGGCGTGCCCAAGGTCCATCGGCACTGGAGGGCCAGCCATCGCACGTGTGGCGTCGCTCGACGGTGGGGGTTAATGACGATCCCCGGGGGCTTGGCGTAGACGCGCCAGCCTTCCTTCGACGCCCTCACTCGCCAGGCCTGTTCGTGTGCTTCGGCTTCCGCTCGGGTGGCCGTCACCACGTTCAGCACATGAAACTGGAAGGGGCGGTGCCAGCCGCCTTGGCGCGAGCGGTGCTGTTTCTCCCGCTGATTCGGATTCGAGCTCTGGCCGATGTAGCAGCCCCCGTCGTCGAACAACAGGGCGTAAAGGGTGCGGGGCAGGGCGTGATACTTCTCGCTCCGGCCGAGTTTGTGGCGGTGGGTCATGCTCTATCCGTGAGTGAAGCGACCCACTCACGAATAGATCAGATTCGAGGACTGGCAACCCCTTGCGCGTTCCCCGTGGCGATCTACCGTGGCTTATCGACCTCGAGATGGAACAGCCATGGACAACCGATGGATGCGCGCGGCCCGCGTGGGCGACACCGACGAACTGAGCCAACTCCTGGAGACAGGCATGGATCCTGGCCGCTATGTGATGGTCGATCAGGGCATGGTGTCCCAGATGGCTGAGCAGGTGACGGCGCTCCACCTGGCCGCATTCGGGGGCCACCTCGATGCCTGCCGATTGCTCCTGGCCAATGGCGCGGAAGTGGATGCCCTGACGTTGCCCTTGGAGCGCAGGGAGGG
The DNA here is from genome assembly GCF_056759975.1 of Stenotrophomonas sp. STEN031. Classification (NCBI taxonomy): domain Bacteria; kingdom Pseudomonadati; phylum Pseudomonadota; class Gammaproteobacteria; order Lysobacterales; family Lysobacteraceae; genus Stenotrophomonas; species Stenotrophomonas sp. STEN031. The sequence goes on along the minus strand of NZ_JBRREA010000005.1, from coordinate 49,160 downwards.
CGGAGACACGCCGCTGATGCGCGCCGTCTGGGGTCGCTCGCTCGCGGTGGCCGAATTGCTGTTGGAGGCTGGGGCGGACGTGGACGACGTCGACGGAATGACGGGGGACGCGCCGTTGCTGGCCGCGGCTCGCTCGGGCCAGCCGTCCATGTGCCAGTTGCTCCTGGGGCACGGCGCGGACCTGGAAACATTCAACCAGGATGGCGAGGGCGCCATGGACCTCGCCGACGATTCGGAAACGCTGGAAGTGCTTCAAGCCTGGCGAGCGTCCAAGAAGGCGGAGCGCTTGGCACAAGCGTGGGCGATGCCGCCTCCTGAGCCAGCGACCCGAGCTCGGCTATAAACGCTTAAAAGAAAAGCCCGGGACCAGCCCGGGCTCTTCGTTTGGGTCAGCAGGGAGCGGGGCTCACCGTTCGCTGACCTGGTGTTGCTGGAGGAGCGCCCCTGCTCCCATCCCAACGGTCGTGTTGTAAATCACATCCAGAACGGCGCCTATAACGTTCTTGAATGTCTTGCCCTTGTTGCCATTACCTGTATTGCTTGAACGGTTTGCTTTCTTCATGACGTATTCCTTCGTGTTGTCATTGTTGTTGCGGGTGTCACCATTCCTGTTTCGGTTGAAGAACCATCCCTTGGTGAGAGCCAAGGCGATGGCGGCTATCGGCGCTACGACCATCGTGATGGGTAGGGAATTGAACCCCCACCCCTCTGCGAAATTGTTGGGGCCGATTATACGCCCCTCGTGCCCGGAATGCAACTGTAAGTGCTTGTAAATTATAGCAATTCAATTAAAATCCAGCAGGCACGAACAAGGGCCCCGAAGGGCCCCTGCCGAGACGGATCACCTCCTTTTTATCGACCCAAACGAATGGAAATCCCGACCCCGCCCATGGGCTTGGTCTTGCCGCTGCCGAAGGACACGCCGGCACTGACGTTGACGCGTTCCGTCAGGCGGGTGGACCAACCCACGGCGATGGCGGCTTCGTTGCCGTAGAAGCCGACGCCGGCACCGATGGCGACTTCACCAACGGCCAGGCCGTAAGGGCCACCGGCCGCTGCCATCTGGGCCATCGCGGCAGTCTGGGCACCAAGGCCGTTGATGCGCTTGTCGGTGTGGTCAAGGCGACGATCAATCTCGATCCACCGGTCATCCAGCGATTGCTGGAGGTTCCACAGTTGCCCACCGTTGACGGCATCCGTGGAGCCTTGCGTTACTCGGCCGTCGGCCACCTGGGTCACCTGCCGGTAGCCCATAGCCACCTGGTTGGATCCCGTGGTGCGGGTGTTGGCGCCGATGGCCACCGAGTTGGTGTGCGTGGCGCTGGCGTTCACACCGAGAGCCGTTCCATTCACCCCAGCCGCCGAGCCAGCGCCCACCGCGGTGCCGTTTCGCTGAGCAACCGTCGCAGAGCCGACAGCAGTAGCGTTGTCCTGCTGGGCCTGCGCGTTGTTGCCGAAGGCAGACGAGGCGCGACCGGAAGCCTGGGCGTTCGGGCCCACAGCGGTGCTGACGTGACCGGTGGCCGAAGATCCGGCGCCGGCTGCCAGGCTTCCGTTGCGCGCGGTGGCTTGCTTGCCCACGGCAGTGGAGAAGGTTCCCTCTGCAATCGCATCCTCACCGATCGCAGTTGTGGCTGGGCCATGCGCGTTGGCGTTTCGACCCACGGCGATGGCACCAGAGTTATTGTCCCCAGGGTTGGTGTCGGGGTTCGCGACGGCGTTCTCGCCGATGGCGATGCTGCCACTTCCTTCCGCAGACGCGTATCGACCTGCGGCAACGCTGCCCAGTCCGTCAGCGTCCACTTGCGCGTTGTCTGAGCCGTCGTTGTTCCCGTTGGCCTGGAAGTAGCGGTTGGACCCAGTGCCCTGTCCATCCTGGCCATCGACGCCATCGCGCCCGTCTTGCCCGGCGGGACCTTGGGGACCCTCTTGACCATCCACTCCGTCACGCCCTTCCTGACCATTGGCGCCGGCAGGGCCTTGCGGGCCCACATCGCCGCGATCGCCCTTGTCGCCGTTCAGTGAGGCCAGCCAGTCGGCTTCCGTTCCCGTGAAGCCATTGGAAACGGCGACCTGGTAGGCGCTGGCACCGGCAGGACCGGCCGGACCCTGCGCGCCGCCGCCCGGGTTCTGCTCAAGGGTATGGAGGCGGCCGTCGAGGTCGTAGATGGCGGCGGTCACGTTGGTGTGCGTGTTGCCGCTCGACAAGGTGATGGTTGGCGGGACGAACACTCCGTTGACGAAGCCCGCACCGCCCCCGATGGCCCCGGCCATGGTGCGCAGCTGGCCAACCGAGGCAGCGTCGGTGTCGTTGATCCCGTTGGCGAGATTCGTCACGCGGCGATAGATGCCATATCCCACGTTGCCAACGCTGACCTCATCCGAATTCGTGCATTCACTGGAGGCGCCCAGGGCAACGCAACCATCGGCGTCTGCCTTCGACATCGCTCCAATGGCTGTGCCGCGAGCACCGGCAGCTGCAGCGCCAGACCCAATGGCGGCGCCGAAGGTCCCGGACACGGAGGTGTTGGAGCCGATGGCGGTCCCGCTGTCCGAGGCGGAAGCGCCTGCGCCAAAGGCAGAAGAGTTAACGCCCGTCGATTCTGCTCTCGCACCCACTGCGGTTGCACTCGGCCCGTTCGCGTGGCTCATGTAGCCCACCGAGGTGGTGCTGCAGCCCTGGGAAGTGGCTTCGTTGCCAACCGCGGTAGCCCCCACACAGGGGTTGCCATCGATCGTGCCGCCATCCGCGAGGGCTCGGGCACCAATGGCCGTGGAGAGGTCCGTGACCGCATTGGCGCCGTCGCCCACAGCAGTGGTTTCGAGGGCGGTCGCGTTGGCGTTGTTGCCAACCTGGACTTGCGCCATCGCTGTGCCCGAGAACAGGCAGGCGAGTAGCGCGATGTGAATGAGAGAGCGTTTCATGGTGGCGAGTCCTCCGATACGAGTAGGGGTGTCTACTCACGAGTAACACGCAGCGGGAAACGCGCAAGGGGGGGGTAGAAGAGCTTCCCGACCCGACTACGGGACCGACAGGAGACCTCATCGGGCCGGGAAGCAGCAGGCAAGGAGAAGGCCTGCCACTTCTTTTCTATACAAGGATTTCGGATTGGCAAGGGGTCTTGCGCGTTTCCGATTTTCCTTTTGCATGAAGAGTAGACCCTTGTGAGTAAGGAGGCCTACTCATGTATTTATGCTTCATCAAGGCGCTGCTGGCGTCTGTCCTATTCTTCGTTGTCACCGTGCCGGCGCATGCCCACGTTCCCACCGACTCGCTCGCCGATGTCCACGGCAAAAAGCCGGGGCTGTTCAAGCGGCTGTTCCACCGCCACAAGGACGCCCCGCAATGGGACGGCGTCCATCCTGACCTTCGGGCCAAGCTGGAACGGATTCAGCAGCAGATGAAAGAGGAGGGCTATGACCTGCGCCTGGCCGAGGGCTACCGGTCGGAGGAACGCCAGGCCGAACTCCTGGCCAGCCAGAAGGGCGTGACCCAGGTTGGCCCTGGTCGCAGTTGCCACAACCATGGCTTCGCCGCGGACATGGTCATCTACAAGCGGGGGCGACCCAGCTGGAACCTCAAGAACGACCACGTTCGCCAAGGCTACGAGCGCTATGGGGAGCTGGCCCAAGCGGCTGGGCTCCGGTGGGGTGGGGCTTGGACCGACTTCAAGGACATGCCCCACGTCGAGCTGCGGGCGCCCTGCCTTCTGGCTATTCGTTCTTATAGGGTGGTGCAGGAGGTGAGGGTGGCGGCCGTGGTGCCCGAGCCCTTGCCACCGCTCTGGCCAGGCCTGGAACCGCTGGCCATCACACCAGTTGAGGTGTGCGAGGGTTTCGTGTGCCGGAGTCAGCTGGAGTGGAACCTGTCCACTTCGATGATGGGCTGGAGCGCGTGGTGGTCGTGGACGATGCCCGTGTTCGAGGAGCCTCAGCAGTGCCCGGTGAGCAACGATTTCAGGACGCCGTGGCGGGCTTGATTGTGTTGCGATGGTGTTGCGACGGGAGTTCCAGATTATTCGCAAGGCCTAGAAAAATGCAGAAAACAGGGGAAATAAGAGTTTTATCTGAACATGCGCCAATGATGCTTCATCAACGGGGTATGTTCGGGCTTCTTCTCGGTCACGCGGGTTCCACTTCCATTGCCGGGCAGGGGGCTGCCACAAAGGCAACATTGTAGGGGCTGACCCGTCGCAGCACGAACCGTCGGCGTGGGAACTAACCGTGCCTGGCTGTCGCTCCCCTGCCGGCCTGCAGCATCCGCTGGCGGAAGAAGGGATACAGGGCCGCGCTGAACAGGACCGCGACGGTGGCATAGGCCAGCAACTGGGCGTCTGCGCCGAGCAGAGCGTAGAGGCAGTAAACGACCGCTGCGGCGGCGGTGGACAGGCAGGCGGCGCGCATCCATCCCTGTTCACCGCGCTCCAGCGTGGAACAGATCAGTGCACCCGCCGAGAACAGATAGGGGATGATGGTCAGCAATACGGCGATGTTGGTCAGCTGATCAAATTGGCGGGCCAGGGTAGGCGAGGAGGTGGCCAGCAGCAGCGCGCTCATCAGTACCGCCACGATCATCAGGCCGGCGCCGGGCATGCCGTGCTTGTTGAGTCGGCAGAACACCCGGGGGAACAGGCCGTCCTCGGCTGCCGCCTTCGCCGATTGGCCGACCAGCAGCATCCAGCCGCCCAGCGCGCCGGCCGATTTGAGGATCGCGCACAATGCGATCACCAGCATGCCCCAGGGGCCGATCATCAACTGCGCGACATCGGCAAAGGGTGCCGAGGAGTCGCGCAGCTGTGCCATTGGCACGATGCCCATGATCACCAGCGAGCAGCTGATGTAGATCACTGCCGCCAGCGCCAAGCCAAGCAGGGTGGCCAGTGGGATGTTGCGTTTGGGGTTGTCGATCACATCGGCCGATACCGCCGCGCTTTCCACTCCCATGAATGCCCACAAGGCGATGGAGGCACTGCGGGAGATGGCGGCGCTGTCCCCCATGCCGCTGACGTTCCAGCCGGCGCTGAACAGTGCTGGATCGAACCACCACCAACCGAACACGGCGATGCCCAGTATCGGGATCAGGGCCAGCAGCAAGGTGCCGGTCTCCAGCGCGCCGATCCAGCGGGCACCGCGTGCATTGGCCAGGCTCAGCAGCCAGATCACGGCGAGGGTGAAGCCCAATCGCGGATAGACGTCCTGCAGCCACGGCCACAAGTGGCTCAGGTAGCCGGTTACCACCAGGGCGATGGCGACATTGCCGATCCAGTTGCCGAACCAATAGGCGTAATTGCTGACAAAGCCGATGTAATTGCCGAAGGCGTCGCGCGCGTAGGCATAGGGGCCGCCGGGCTGCGGATCGAGTTGTGACAGGCGGGCGAACACCAGCCCCAGGGCGATGGCGCCAGCGGTGGCGATCAGCCAGCCCAACGAGGAGATGCTGCCGACGGTGGCCAGATTGGCCGGCAGCAGGAATACCCCGGTGCCGATCATGTTGCCTGCGACCAGCATGGTCGCCATGGTCAGGCCCATCTTCTTCGGGGTGGGTGAGCTCATGTCCAGGCCGGGTCGGAAGTGAAGTCGATGGTCAGCCAGAAGCGTCCCGAGCGTGCATCCAGCTGGGATGCGATTTCATCGCGCAGACGGTCGACATCACCGATGCAGCCGAGCTGGGTATCGGGCCTGGTCAGGATATGGATTTCGACAAACTGCATGCGGCCGATCTTGGCGACGTGGCTGGTGAAGCCTTCGAAGTGATGCCTGGCGACGAACGCCTGCATCACCTGTTGCACGAGTTGGTCCAGTTCGCTGGGGGCTACCTGCAGGACTTCGCGCGCGGCTTTCCATGCGCCAAGCAAGGGCACTGGTAGCGTCGCCAAAGCGATACAGGCCAGCACCAAGGGGTCAAGGTAGGGAATCCAGTGCTCATGCGCGCCACCGTGCAATGCCAGTGCAATGACGAACGAGAGCACCACGGCAAGGCTCATCAATCCGGTCAGCAGCCAGGCGCGTGCGTCCAGACGCAGCAGGCCGGATTGCAGTCGCCGTGCATGGCGGCCAATCCATATGGCCATTGCCAGGTCCACCACCGCCAGTAAGCCGGCCCAGATCAGGCCAGGGCCAACCCGGGTTTCGTGGCCGCCATCGCTGAAGCCGATGACCGCATTGGCCAGCGCATAGATGCAGGCCAGGCTGAGAATGGCGCCGCCCAGCGCCTCGACCATCGGCTCCAGATGCCAGAAACCGTATTGGAAGCGCGGACTCTGTTCGCGGGCCATCAGCCGCAGCACGGCCAGAGCTACCAGCGTCAACGCCACATCCACGAGGCTGTAGATGCCATCGAACAGGATGGCCTGCGAGCGGGCGAGCATGCCACCAAAGAAGCCGATCGCAGCGACCAGCACGGTCGCCGCGATGGAAAGTTTCAATACGCGTTGTTCCTGGCGGGTGCTGGTCATCTGGTTGGTCGGCGGCCCGATAGCAATGTAAGGGGAGCTAGGCTCTAAAAGCCCCTCTCCCGTTTACGGGAGAGGGGTTGGGGCGAGGGCGCTTTGAGAGCACGTGGCGCAGATTTTGATCTGAGCAGAGCAGAGCGGAGCCAAAGCCAAGGCCAAAGTGCAGGGAGCCAAGAGCCAAAGGCTCCCCTCATCCGCGCCTGCAGGGCCCCTCGCTCCGCCCCGGCCCCGCGTAGCACGCGGGGCGTACGAACAGGCACGGGCCTTAGGCTCGTGCCTGTTCTCAACCCCGCGAGCGGGAGAAGCGAAGGCATGTATTGCTTTTGCTTCGGGGTCAAACCTTCAGAACCTCCACCCGATAACTCGGCTTCTCCCCGCTGTTGTCGATGATCAAGCCATGCACATCCGATTCAAACCCCGGGAAGCGTGCATTCTGTTCGCGGGCGATGCGCAGCGATTGGATGATGGGATCGTCGCTGGCGCCGAAACGCTCGCCCGGCATGATGGTCGGAATGCCGGGCGGGTAGGGCACCAGCATGGTGCCGGCAACGCGGCCGCTGAGCTGGTCGATGTCCACCCGCTCGATCTCACCACGCACCAGATGGTTATAGGCTTCGGCCGGTGTGATCACCGGCTCCGGCAGCTCCACGTACATCTCGCGCATCACCTCGGCTACGCGGAACTCGCGGTTGAACTCATGCAGGGCTGCACAGAGATCGCGCAGGCCCCAACCGGCGTAGGCAGCGGCATTGTCTTCGAGCAGGCTGGGTAGTGATTGGCTCAGCGGTGCGTTGGCATCGTACAGGTCCTTGAATGCCAGCAACTCGGTGACCAGGGTGCTCCACTTGCCCTTGGTGATGCCCATCGAGAACAGGAACAGCACCGAGTACAGGTTGGTCTTCTCCACGGTAATGCCGCGCGACCACAGGAATTTGCTGAGAATTGCCGCAGGTATTCCCAGTTTTCCCATCTCGCCGTCCATCGACAGGCCGGGTGTCAGCAAGGTGACCTTTACCGGATCGATGAGCACATAGTCATCGGCGAGGTTGTCGAAGCCGTGCCAGCGCGCATCCGGGCGCAGGTACCAATCGGGGCGCGAGGTGACCATCGGCTTGCTGCTGTCGCCCTTGGCCAGGGTGCGCTCCACGCCGTCGGGCTGCCAGACCTTGAACCACCAGTCATCGCGGCCCAGATCCTCACTGACGTGCAGCATTGCACGGCGGAAGGCGACGGCCTCATCGTGCATTTCCTGCACCAGGGATTTGCCTGCGTCACCTTCCATCATCTTGGAGGCGACATCGCAGGCGGCGATGATGCCGTAGTGCGGGCTGGTGGAGGTGTGCATCATGAAGGATTCGTTGAAGCGTTCCGCATCCAGTTCTCGGGTAGCGGCATTGCGCACGTGGATCATCGAGGCCTGCGAGAACGCGGCCAGCAGCTTGTGCGTGGAGTGGGTGGTAAAGATGATGGCGTCCTGCTCACGCGGCTTGCCCTTGGCCATGCCGTAGTGGTTCTCGTAGAAGGGATGGAACGCGGCATAGGCGTACCAGGCTTCATCGAAATGCAGGAAGTCCACCGCGGTGCCCAGGTTGTCGGCGATCTTCTCGGCGTTGTAGCAGAGCCCGTCATAGGTGGAGTTGGTGACCACCGCAATGCGCGGTTTCACCCCGGGCTTGGCGGCCTTGCTGGCCAGGGGGGTGGCCTGGATCATCTTCTGCAGGGCCTCGCCGGAGAACTGGTCCAGACTGATCGGCCCGATGATGCCGTGGGCATTGCGGCTGGGGGTGAAGTACACCGGGATGCCGCCCGTCATGATAAGTGCGTGCAGCAGCGACTTGTGACAGTTGCGGTCGACGAACACGATGTCACCCCGCGCCACCGTGCCATGCCAGACGATCTTGTTGGCGGTGGAGGTGCCATTGGTGACAAAGAAGGTATGGTCGGCGCCGAAATTGCGCGCCGCCTCGGTTTCGGCATCACGGATCGGACCGGTGTGGTCGAGCAGTGAGCCGAGCTCCGGCACCGAAATGGACAGATCGCTGCGCAGGGTGTTCTCGCCGTAGAACTGATGCAGTGCACGGCCAACGGGCGACTTGGTGAAGGCGACACCGCCGGCATGGCCGGGGGTATGCCAGGAGTAGTTGGATTGGGCCGAGTGATGGATCAGCGCCTTGAAGAACGGTGGCAGCAGCTTGGCCATGTAGTCGTCGGCCGCGCGCATCACTTGCCTGGCGATGAAGCTCTTGGTGTCTTCGAACAGGAAGATGTAGCCGTGCACGAACTTGAGCAGCTTGCTCGGTATCTTCTCGATGGTGCGGCGTTCGCCGTAGAGGAATACCGGCAAATCGGCGCGGCGCTGGCTCTGCTCGCGCAGGAAGGCGAGCAGGCGTTGGAACTGGTCGTCATCGTCCTCGGTGCCGTCGATGGAAATCAGTACCGCCGAGGCGGCCACGTAGGTGCGTGCGCCGGCGCGGGCATCGTCCAGGTTCAGGCCGGTGAGTACACGCTGGTCGCTCTTGCGCAGCTCTTCGGCGAGGGCGCGGATAAGGATGCCGGCGATACGCGGCGATTCGTAGTCGGCATCGATGATGACGATCGGGTAGTCGAGTGATTTGAAGTACATGGTGTTGTTCCTGTCTACCGAGCGGGGGATCAGTTCGTGCTGGCACGGGCGGTGCCAGTCGGAGTGAATTTGGCCAGGCGCTGCTTGCGGCGCTCATCGCTGAAGAATGGATAGAACACGGTGATGAACAGTACGAACAGGAAGGCGTACTGAACGATGCTGCCGGAGGAGCCATAGATGGCCCACAGGCAGTAGACGACGGTGATGCTGGTCAGTACCCAGAACGCACCGGTGTGGGCGATGGTATGCGAGCGTTCCACCACGAAGTAGCACGCCACGCAGGAATAGATGTAAGGCAGCAGGGTCAGTACCACCGCCGCGGACGTGATCACGTCGAACTGGGCGGACGCGGTCTCCGAGGTCGATGTGATCAGCACCGCAATCGTCATCAGCACGGCAACGATCAACACGCCCTTGACCGGTACTTCATCCTTGTTGATCTTGCTGAAAACGCTGGGAAACAAACCGTCATCGGAGGCTGCCTTGGCGCTTTGCGCGGTCAACAGGATCCAACCGCCCAACGAGCCAGCTGCACCGAGGAAGGCGCACAGACTGACCAGCGCGCCGCCCCAGCCGCCGACCGCGGTGGCCGCTGCCAGCGCAAACGGTGCATCGGAGACCTGCAGGTCGGCATTGGGCACCATGCCCATGATTACCGAGGAGCTGGCGATGTAGGCAATCGCGGCGAGGAAAACGCCTGCCAGGGTTGCGCGCGCCACGTTCTTCTCCGGGTTCTCCACGACACCTGCGGTGACCGAGGCCGACTCCACGCCGATGAAGGCCCACAAGGTCAATGCAGCGGCGCTGGATACCGCACCGAAGTTGGATTGGCCGGAAACGTTGTAGGCGCCCTTGAAGATGGTGGGGTCGAAGTAGAACCAGCCGAAGATGGCAATGCCCAGGATCGGTACCAGCGCAAAGCTGGTGGTCACCGTCTGTACGCGGCTGACGAAGGATGGGCCAATCACATTGGCGAAGCTCAAGGCCCATACCAGCAGCAGCACCGCGATGCAGCGCGGTACCGGGTCGGACAGGATCGGGAAGAAGTAGCTGAAGTAGCCAACGGCAGCAATGGGAATCGCGACGTTGCCGATCCAGTTGGCGAACCAGTAGATGGTGTTGGTCTGGAAGCCCATGTAAGGGCCAAACCAGTCACGGGCGTAGGCGTAAGGACCGCCTGCCTTTGGTGCCAACTTGCCGAGCTTGGCGAATACGAATGCCAGCAACAATGCACCGGCCGTGGTAACCAGCCAGCCCCAGATCGAGGCGGTGCCGATCTTGGCCAGGCTTGAAGGCAGCAGGAAGACACCTGAGCCCATCATGTTGCCTGCCACCAGGAAGGTCGCGCCAACGACCCCGATTTTCTTCTGACCTGCCATGACTATCTCCTTTCGCCGGCTGTACCGGGTAATTCGATGGGAAGGGCATTACGTGAATCGTTGGGTGGCGAGCTGCACATGGACGTGTGCCGGCGTCGGCTGCCTGTTACTTGATGAAGTTGTATTGCAGGCTGCCCTGCAGGCGCAGGGTGTCCGCATCGCGGCCGTTCTGCAGTTGCTGTTGGCCGTATAGCAGTTCCATGCCCATGGTCCAGGATGGTGCTGGGCTCCATAGCAGATTCAGTGCGGCGTAGCGGCTGCGACGGAACGCGTCGCCGGCCAGTGCGTCAGCGCTGTCGATCTGCAACTGCCCGTAGATCAGGTTGGAGCGCCACAGGTCCGACCAGTAGTGGGTATAGCCGAAGTAGCCGCCGCGCAGTGGCAGCGCCTTCAGCCGGCCGTCGGCATCAATGGCGGCATCCAGATTGGAACCGGTCAGGTCTGCGGTATAGCGGCTGATGCCCTTGCCGCCAATCAGGCCGAACAGCAGCAGGTCACGCTCGGCTACCGCGTAGGAACCGCTCAACTGCAAGCCCCCACCAAACGTACGGTTGCTGCGGCCATCACCGTCGTAGCCAAGGCTGCGCAGCACCGCGCCCAGCTGCAGGTGGCCCCAGTCACGCTCCATGCGTGCGACCAGGCTGATGTCGGGCAGGTGCTCGGTCTTGCTGTCGTTGTCGCCGGTGTTGGCGAGCTGCGAGTCCGGGTCTTCTGCAGCCAGGGTCAAGCTATTGCCCTTGCCAAGCGCAAAGCTGTGATGGATGCCGGCGACCAGCAGGTAACCGGCGGCACCCGGTCCGGCAAAGTCCAACGTGTCCGGCAGCGCGTCGGCATCCATGAAAGTGGAGTAGCCGTAGCCCGCATAGGTGTTGCCCAACTGGCCGTAGGCGTGGCGTAGGCGGAACTCGTAGCTGTCGCTGCTGCCGAAGAAATCGTTCTCCAGGTAGAAGCGCAGCTTGCCGTGTGTGGTAGGGCGGCGCGCTTCGAAGCTGAAGCGGGTCTGCTTGGCATGCATGCCGAAGTGCGAGACATCGCGATGCGGGCTGTCGACCGGAATCGATGATGGAATGAACTGCTCGGTGTCACCAGCGGCGCTGCGGTCTGCAATCGCATCGAGTTTGGCGTAGCCACCGAGTCGGATCATGGTGTCGGTGCCGGGGATGGCAATGAAACCCTTCAGCTCGGGGTCGTTTGGCGAAGGCGCATTGTCCGGGCGCGAGGCGGCGGTGGAAGGGTCGGCAACCGAATCACGGGCGGGCAGGATGGTCTAGGCCGGCGGTGCTGCGCCGGTATGCGGTGCTGATGATGAAACGGTAGCCCGTGCTGCCGGAACCGTGGAGGTTGGGGCTGGATTGGCTTGGCCCTGCTCAAGGGCATCAAGCCGCGCATTGAGTGATTGCAGGTGTTGCTGGGCCTGGGCGATCTCCGCGCGCAGCGCGGCGACGGAGTCCTGCGCGCTCGCCGCGCAGGGCAACAACGCAAGTGGCAACAATGTGGCCAGCGTCAGTGGTTTCATCGCCTGTTCCGTGGAGAAAAACACCTCTCACGGCCGGGACGGATCCCAGCCGCCATTTCACCGATTACCCACGTGGCGACGCGCTGGATGCCTCCCTCATGCCTGCGTGAAGCCTGCCCATTTACCATGGTCGAGGCTGGGTTATGGCTACGTGAATTTAGGATGAAACCTTATGTCATAAACGGCACGTACCTGACGCCGGTAGCGGTTTAGTCTTCGCTTTCGATGCGGCCGATTTCCAACGGTACGCGACGGCCATCCAACAGCCCGCGGCTGAGCTTGCCATCCTCGATGAACAGCAACTCGCCGTTCTCGCCGTCCTTGATGCTGCTGTCGATGGCGATGATGCGATCGCCGTGGAAACTGCTGACGTGTGGCATCGAGGTGTGGCCGACCACGATGCGGGTAACTCCCAGTCGGTCGAGCACTCCCTGCACGCCGGTTGTATCCAGTTGACCGTTGAAATAGCCGCGATACCAGATCGGGCTGGTCTTGCCATCGTACAGCGGTGCAGTGACCGGATCTGCCTTCACCTCCGCCTTGGGCCGACCCAGCGAGGCCTGGTAAGCGGCGTTGGTGGCCGCTGGATCGAGTGCGAGTTGCAGTGCGTCGGGTGAGATGCCGCCATGCAGGAACAAGGTGTCGCCGATGCGCAGCAGCACCGGGCGCGTGCGCAGCCACTGCCCGATCACCGAATCGGCACCATACAGTTGCGGATAGCTACGGCCGAGCAGCTGGGCGCTGCGCAGGTATTTGGGATTGACGTAACGCAGGTCGTCGTACAGCACCATCGTTTCATGGTTGCCGAGCACGAAGTGGACTGCACCGCCGGCCTGTGCCGCTTGCTGCTGCAGGCTGTAGAGCAACCAGAAGGCTTCGGTGACCTGTGGGCCACGGTCGAATACGTCGCCGGCGATGACCAGCGTGTCCTGGCCCAATGCCCAGTTGTCTTCGTCATTGATCACGCCGTTGGCGCGCAGCAGCCGCTGCAGCAGCGCGTATTGGCCGTGGATGTCGGAGACGGCGACGATGCGCGGCACCGCGGGCAGTACCGCGGCGGCTGGAGTGGCGAGTGGGGTGATATGCAAGGGATGCGGATAGCCGCATTCCGGCGCGACAGCACGGGGGATGTCGCGCCTCGCCCTTATCCTCCGCGAAATCACCTGGTCGTCGCAGATCCATTGCGCCCGTACACGCTTGCCATCGCGGAACACGTAGGGGCCATCGGCCTGCACATGCGCCGCTGGCTGCGGCACCTCGCGGGCGTTGGCATCCAGAGCGGGCAGGGCACTGCACAGCAGCAGGATGAGCAAGGCGCGGAAGAGGGGCATGGCAGGATTCCAAAGACGGGTGACCGGTTGCACCCGTCTGCAGCCTATGTCGCCGTTGCCCCGGCAGCATGTGCTATCGGTTGGTATTGGCTGCTGCTCAGTCGCGACGCAACGCGGTGCGGCCCGGGGCGGCGGGCAAGGCATCGCTGCCCAGTACGACGCGATTGCGGCCCTGCTTCTTGGCCTGGTACATGGCGGCGTCGGCACGTGCCATCACCCGCTCGTAGTCGGGGTGGCCGTCATACAAGGCAACGCCGATGCTGGCGCTGATGGGCAGGAGCTGGCCATCAGCAAGGGTGACCGGCGTATCCACAAGGCGTCGACACAGGCCATCGGCAATCACCATGGCCTGGCGTTCTTCCACCGCCACCAGTACGACGACGAATTCTTCACCGCCGTAGCGGAATACATAGTCGCTGCCACGGGTGAACTGGCTGAGGATGCCGGCAACGTGTTGCAGTGAGCGATCGCCGGCTTCGTGGCCGTGTTCGTCGTTGATGGCCTTGAAGTGATCCAGGTCCAGCAGCAATACGGCGAAGCTGTCGCCAGACTTTTCCGCCAGTTCGATCTCGCGGCGCAGCACGGTGGGCAGGAAGCGTCGGTTGAGCAGATTGGTCAAGGCATCGCAGCCGGCATCCAGCTCGCCGATGCGCTCGAACAACATGCCCAGCAAGGTGCGGATCTGGCTGACCTTGGAGCGCACGTCCTGCAGCTGCGCGGTACGCGCGGCCGGATCGCTGTCCTGCTGCAGGGTGTGCTGCAGCAATTGGTCGACGTCTTGGATCAGACCGCTGATCTGGCGGGTTTCGGAGCTCTCGCCAAAGCTGGGAATGCCCTTGTGGTTGAACCAAAGGCCGAACTCGGAACGCGCCAGGGTCTGGAAGCTGCCCAGGTCGCCCTGCGCTGCCAACGCATACAGGAGCGTGTTTTCCCAATCCAGCAGCAAGGCGCGCTGGCGTTCGCGCTCGGTGCTCACATTCTGTACCAGCGAGAACAGCCGGTAGGCGGCATCCGTGCGTGAGGAACGTTCCCGTGCGTTGGAATAGGCCAGTGTCATACCCTCCAGCGCGATGTCGAACGATGCGGTGAGGCTGGCAATGGCGGTGTGTGCGGCCTCGCCGTGTCCGGCCTGCTCGCCGATCAGTTGGAACAGGCGTTGCTTCAGCACGCGGGTGCCACGGGTAACCAGGTCTACCGGGATGCCCACGCGTGCATGCACATCGCCGATGACGCGCTGGTTGGCGATCAACTGCTCGACGTTGTCGGATGTGGCGCGCAGCAGGTCCCTGACCCAGCGCTGCATCGCCGGCTGCAGTCGTACCCGCACCTGATCATGTGACATCGAGCGTGAGGCACGCGCGTCGTTCATCATGACCTTGTAAAAATGCGCGGCCAGTTCAGCGGCATGCGCGTCGGCCAGGCCCGCGAGGATCTGGCTCGCCTCGACACCGGCGGCGTCGAGGCATTGTTTCCAGGCATCGGCCAGAGCGCTGCTGTCGGTGTCAGGGGGTGGTGCGGGAGCGATATTCATGCGTACGACCAGTAAAGTGCCAAGAGGCAGCCGATTATTATCGGCAGCAACAGCAGGTTTTTGAGGACTTTGTGTTGATAGTTGAATTCACTGTTTGTTCAAGTTTGCTTGTGCTGGGCAGTATCGGGTTGGCGGGATGATCAGCGCCGGCCCATTTCCGTTGATGGCGCTGGTTGCTGTGCTGGCACTGGCGATCGGCTGGTTCTTCGCGCGCGCATTGGCACCTGCCGCCGATGGGATGCGCAGCCGCGCTGGTGCGGTGGTGCTGGATGCGTTTCTGCTGGGTTTGCTTGGCGCACGCCTGGCGCATGTGGCGCTGCATGCCGGCGATTACCTGGCACAGCCGCTGTCCATCATTCGGCTGGGCGATGGTGGCTATTCGATCTGGGCCGGCCTGCTGGTCGCAGCGGCCTATGCAATGTGGAAGACCCGCCAACGCATCCTGCGCAAGCCGGTGTTGCTGGGTCTGGCCGCTGGCGCTGCGCTGTGGGCAATCGGCGGCATGGCGCTGTTTGCAGTGCAGCGCTCGGCGATTCCGCTGCCGGATGCGGTGCTGGTTGATCTGCAGGACAGGCCGGCACCGTTGGCCGCTTTCGCTGGCAAGCCAACCGTGATCAATCTTTGGGCGACCTGGTGTGGCCCGTGCCGGCGCGAGATGCCGGTGCTGGCACAGGCGCAGCAGGCGCACCCGCAGGTGCAGTTCGTGTTCGCCAATCAGGGCGAAAGCCGCGATGAAGTCGCCGATTATCTGCGTGCCGAGAACATGCAGTTGGACAACGTGCTGCTGGATGCCGAGTCGCGCGTGATGCGGCAGACCGGCGCCCGCGCCCTGCCAACCACCCTGTTTTTCGGTGCCGACGGACGCCTGCGCAATGTGCACATGGGCGAGCTGTCGCGCGCCACCTTGGAAGCGCGTCTGCGCGAAATGCAATAACCCTTTCCTGAAAGAGACACACGATGATACGTTCCCGTTCGATGTTGCTGTTGTTGTCCGCCATGACGCTGGCGCCGCTGGCCTGCGCACAGACCGCCAGTGCCCCGGCTGCGACGGCCGCCAAGCCGGCTGCGGTCAACGAGCCGGCCGTGGTGAAAACCCTGCGTTCGCAGGGTGTTGAGTTCATGGGTACGTTCGAAACACCGGTTGGCCTGACCGGCTATGCCGGCGTCGCTGGCCAGCGTCCGCTGGGCGTGTATGTATCCAAGGACGGCGAGTACGCGGTGGTTGGCACCCTGGTCAACGCCAAGGGTGAGGACGTCAGCGCCGCCAAGCTCAAGGAGCTGGTGTCCGGGCCGATGGGCCAGCAGGCCTGGGCCAAGGTGGAAGCCAGCCATTGGGTGCGCGATGGCAAGGCCGATGCGCCGCGCGTCATCTATTCCTTCAGCGACCCGAACTGCCCGTATTGCAACCGTTTCTGGGAAGCGGCGCAGCCATGGGTGGCCGCAGGCAAGGTGCAGATCCGGCAGATCCTGGTCGGCGTGATCCGCGAGGACAGTGCCAACAAAGCCGCCGCGATTCTGGGCGCAGCCTCACCGGAGCAGGCGCTGATCCAGAACGAGCGTGATTTCGCCAAGGGCGGCATCAAGCCGCTGGCGACGGTACCGGCGGCGGTGCAGGCCAAGCTGCGTGCCAATGAGGCCTTGATGCTGGATCTGGGCTTCCAGGGCACGCCGGGCATCCTGTTCAAGGATGCCGACGGCACGGTGCAGATGCGTTCGGGCATGCCGCAGGGCGATGACATGCAGACGGTGCTCGGACCACGCTGATCACTGAACCGGGCGGCGGCGATGTAATAGTCTCCGCCGCCAGTGGCTGACTAAGCTGGCCCCGCCATGAGGAGCCAGCCATGAGTCACGACCACAACCATCTGCCCAGCGAAATCCGCCACGAGAAACCGCTGTGGTGGGCATTGGGCCTGACCACCGCCTATCTGGTGGTGGAAGTCATCGGCGCTTTCTGGACCAACAGCCTGGCGCTGTTGTCCGATGCCGCGCACATGGCAACCGATGCGATCGGCCTGATGATCGCGTTGACCGCCGTTCGCCTGAGCCGGCGTCCGCCCGATGCCAAACGCACTTACGGTTATGCGCGGTTGGAGGCCTTGGGTGCGGTAGCCAACGGCCTGCTGTTGTTCGGCGTGGGCATCTACATCCTGTTCGAGGCCGTTCAGCGCTTCCAGCAGCCGCAGGCGATCGCCTCCACCGGCATGATGTGGGTGGCTGCATTCGGCCTGGTGGTGAACCTGATCGCGATGCGCCTGCTCAGTGCTGGCAGCGGTGAAAGCCTCAACGTCAAGGGCGCCTACCTGGAAGTGTGGAGCGACATGCTTGGCTCGGTGGCGGTGATTGCCGGCGGCCTGATCATCCACTTCACCGGTTGGACCCTGGTCGATCCGATCCTGGCCGTGCTGATCGGCCTGTGGGTGCTGCCGCGTACCTGGGTGCTGTTGCGCGATGCGATCAATGTGTTGCTGGAGGGCGTGCCGAAGGGTGTGGTGCTGGCTGATATCGAGGCAGCGCTACGCGGGCACGCTGGTGTAGCCGGTATCCATGACCTGCATGTGTGGGCGCTGGCATCGAGCACCCCGGCCTTGACCGTGCACGTGGTGATGCATGACGGCCAGGCGCCGGATGTATTGCGTCGACAGCTGGCGGACCTGCTGCATGAGCGGTTTGATATCGATCATGTGACGGTGCAGGTTGAAGCGGATCACTGCGGTGATGATTGTGCGGACAAGAAGGCGGGTGGCGGTCATGATGATCATGAAGGCCATGCGCACGGGCCGGATGATCAAGGCCATCACGGCCATGTGCACCGCTAGAGGTAGTGCCGAGCCATGCTCGGCAGGGGCTTTGCCGGTGGCTTTCCGGCATTGCAGGAGCGGCGTCAGCCGCGAAGCTGGCAGCGCTGAAATTACCGGTACAACTGCAATTTGATTGATCTGTGGCTGCGCGGCTGACGCCGCTCCTACAAGGAAGGCGTGCCGGTAAGGCTACTGCCGAGCATGGCTCGGCACTACAGGTGAAAAAAAAACGGAGCCTTTCGGCTCCGTTTTTCATTCAATCAACCGGCAAGAACTCAAATCACCGGTTCACGCAGCTCCGGCATCTCCCAGCCTTGGCGCGGCGCAAAACGGTCGCCATGGCGGGCCTGCAAGGTCTTCAGCTTCTCAACCAGGGCATCGGCGCCGGTAGCGCGGATATGCTGGATCGGGCCGCCACGGAACGGGGCGAAACCGGTGCCGAAGATCACCCCGGCATCGAGCAGGTCGGCATCGGCGACCACGCCGTCATGCAGGCAGGCCACCGCTTCGTTGAGCAGCGGCAGGATCAGGCGGTCTTCCAGGTCCGACGGTGGCTGGTAGTCCTTGGCCACTTCCGGCTTCACCGCGCGACCGTTCTCCCACTTGTAGATGCCCTGGCCGTCCTTCTTGCCGCGCTTGTTCGGCTCGACGGTCGCCAGTGCGGCCGGGATCTGCAGGCCCAGGAACGGTGCCAGCTCCTTGCCCACGCCAGCGGCCACGTCCAGGCCCACCGTATCCAGCAGTTCGATCGGGCCCATCGGCATGCCGAACTTGACCGCGGCCTTGTCGATCACCGGGCCGGGGATGCCTTCGGCATACGCGGTGGCGGCTTCCAGCATGTACGGGAACAGCACGCGGTTGACCAGGAAGCCGGGCGTGCCGGCCACCGGCACCGGGAACTTGCCCAGCGCCTTGCAGAACGCAGCCAGACGCTTCTCGGTTTCCGGCGCCATGCCGTCGTGGTGGATGATTTCCACCAACGGCATCTGTGCAACCGGGTTGAAGTAATGCAGGCCGGCAAACTGCGCCGGGCGCTGGATATGGTCACGCAACTCGACCAGCGGGATCGAGGAGGTGTTGGTGGTCAGCAGCGCGTCAGCCTTCATCTTCGGCTCCAGCGTCTGGTACAGCGCACGCTTGGCTTCCGGGTTCTCGATGATGGCTTCGATCACCAGATCGGCATCGGCAACGCCGTCACCGGCAAGATCGGCCTTCAGCCGTGCGGCCACTTCCGGGCGCTTGCTCTCATCGCGCACCTTCTTGTCGAACAGCGCCTGTGCGCGGGTCATGGCCGGGTCGATGAAGCGCTGCTCACGGTCCTGCAAGGTCACGTTGAAGCCCTTGTAGGCCGCCCAGGCAGCAATATCGCCGCCCATCACGCCGGCACCGACCACGTGCACGTGCTTGATGCCCGAGTCCTTGCCGCCCAGGCCCTTGAGCCGTTCGGTCAGGAAGAAGATGCGGATCAGGTTGCGCGCGGTCGGGCTGCTGGCCAGCTTGACCACCGCACGACGCTCGGCGTCCAGACGCTTCTGGATCGGGCTGCCACCGCTGCGTTCCCAGGTGCTGATCAGCGCATAGGGCGCCGGGTACTGGTCCTTCTTGGCCTTGCGCGCGACCTGCTTGGCCATCTGCGGGGCGAGGATCTTGCGGGCCAGGAAGGTATTGGTGGCCCAGGCAGTGGCGCGCTGCTTGAACGGGCGGGTCACGCCGGTCTGCAGCAATGCGACCGCCGCATCGACCAGCACCGCCGGGGCGGCGACCTTGTCGACCAGGCCGATCGCACGGGCGGCCGAAGCCGACAAGGTGCGGCCGGTCAGCATCATGTCCATCGCCGCCGGCGCACCGACCAGCTGTGGCAGGCGTGCACTGCCGCCCCAGCCCGGGAAGATGCCCAACTGGGTCTCGGGCAGGCCGATACGGGTGGATTGATCGTTGGAGGCCACGCGATAACGGCAGGCCAGCGCCAGCTCGGTGCCGCCGCCCAGGCAGTGGCCGTGGATCGCGGCGACCGTGGGGCAGGGCAGCTCGGCCAGCTTCTGGTAGACGCTCTGGCCACGACGGATGGCGTCATTGACGGTGCCGCGGCGGTCGAATTCCTGGAATTCCTTCAGGTCGGCGCCAGCGATGAAGCCGGCCGCCTTGGTCGAGCGCACCACCACGCCCTTGGGCGGGTCGATGGCCAGGCGCTCGACGATGTCGCCCAGTTCCAGCAGCACGTCCTGCGACATGGCATTGACCGGGCTGTCCTTGCGGTCGAGGCTGAGCACTGCCACGCCATCCTCGCGCAGCTCGGTTTGCCAATGATTGAAGCGGAGCCCGTCGAAGCCTGAGAGCATGGGACGTTCCATCCGGTTGTGTATGGAGAAGACCGCTATGATCCAGAGGTTGTTTCCCTGCCGTCAAATCCCAATGTCAGGAAGTGTGTTGTGCTTATCTGGTCAGCGCCCCTGCAGGTTAGCCGAACGGGAGTTAAAAGCTGGTGCGGTACCGCTGGGACAGGGTGCTGAACTTTTGCCGCGAACAGCGGTCTTATTGCCCGACGTCGGTTGGGCTGACAGGAGTGCGGCCCGTTATGGCCGAGGTTGAAACACCGCAGGAGCTGGACCTGGAGCTGGTCCGGCGTGTGCAGCGCGGCGAAAGCGCGGCGTTCGATGTGTTGGTACGCAAGTACCAGCATCGGATCATCGCGTTGATCGGGCGCTACATCGCCGACTGGAGTGAATGTCAGGACGTGGCCCAGGACACTTTCGTGCGCGCTTACCGTGCGCTCGGGAACTTCCGTGGCGACGCCCAGTTCTATACCTGGTTGCATCGGATCGCAGTGAATACCGCAAAAAACTACCTGGCAGCACACAACCGGCGCCCCCCCACCGACGACATCGAGATCGGTGACGCCGAGCAGTTCGACAGTGGGGTCCGCCTGCGCGACAACGACACGCCCGAACGTGAGTTGATGCGCCAGGAACTGGAACAAACCGTGATGAAGGCGGTTGATGCGTTGCCCGAAGAGCTGCGCTCAGCCATTACGTTGCGAGAGGTGGAAGGCATGAGTTACGAGGATATCGCGCAGAAAATGGGATGCCCGATCGGCACGGTGCGGTCGCGGATCTTCCGTGCCCGCGAGGCCATCGACGCACAGCTGCGTCCCTTGCTGGATACTCCCAGCGCTACCCGTGAACGGAGTCGCGTATGAGCACGCAAGACCGTAACCCGGTGTCGGCCGGTGCTGCGCCGGACAAGTTTGAACAGCACTATCGCCAGCAACTGTCCGCGCTGGTGGATGGTGAGCTGGCCGCCGATGAGGCGCGCTTCATGCTGCGCCGGCTGGAACACGACAGTGAGCTTTCGGCCTGCCAGGAGCGCTGGCAGGTCCTGGGTGATGTGATGCGCGGCCAGGCCTGCGCACCGGCTCCCTTGGATTTCACTGCGCGGGTCCGTCAGGCGGTGGACGCCGATGCCCGCCAGAATGGGCCAATAGTTGCCGCACCTGCCCAACAGCGCGCAGCCCGAACTGGCTGGCGGCGTTGGGGCGGCGGTGCCGCCCTGGCGGCCTCGGTGGCTGCGGTGGCCTTGTTCATGGCCCGCGAACAGCTGCCGGAAACCAACGCGCCCACGCCGGTCATCGCGACCACGGCGGAAGTTGCTCCGGCACCCGCACAGCCGTCGGCCCCCACCGCGGCGGATGCCGGCAATGTTGCTGGTCTGGTTGCGGCCGCACCGGCGGTTGCTGCCGCCGTGACCCGGCGCCAGGACGCCGCTGCCCGCCGGGGCAGCGCGACCCGCACCCAGCAGGCAGCGCGGGCCGGTACCGCGCGCCTGGCCGAGCCGCAGCGGGCGATTGCTTCCGCACCGGTGCTGCCGGCAACCCCGGCGTTGCGCCAGGACCCGTTTGCCACCGGCAATGGGGTGCTGCACGCGCGGCCATGGCCACGCTCGACCGTGGCACCATCGCTGTCGCAGGGGGCGCTCAACGCAAGTTTCCCTGCGCAGGAGCAGGGTGGGGCGACGTTCTATCCGTTCGAACCGCGCATGCCGGCACAGGGTGCCGACGATGCCGAGTCGCGCAGGCTGTTGCCGCGTCAGTGAGTGTTGCTTGCCGGTCGTCCGCCTCAGGACGGCCGGTTTTCCCCGGATTCCAGGTTTGTGCGCTGTGGTTGGGCGTACCGGGCTTGGCTGTTCTTTCCCGCTTTGACTGAATTGGAGGCTCGAAGCTGATGACCCCACGTATCCAAAACAAGGTATTTGGCCTGCTGGCGATGACCTTGCCGTTGGTGGCCTGCGCGCAGAGCCCGGCTCCGGATGCGCCGGCCGCGCAGGTAGCCGCTACCCGCGCCGCCCCCGCGCCGCAGCTGGTGCAGGGCCTGCCTGACTTCACCCAACTGGTCGACCAGGTCGGCCCGGGCGTGGTCAAGGTCGATACCGTGATCGGCGCCCGCCGCAACCCGCGCGCTGCCCAGCAGGGCCCGGACATGGACCAGATGCCGGAGTTCTTCCGCCGCTTCTTCGGTCCGGATTTCCAGATGCCGGGGCCGGGTCAGCAAGGGCCGGACAGCGGTCCGCGCGGGCGCAGCATGGGTTCGGGCTTCATCATCTCCAATGACGGCTATGTGCTGACCAACCACCACGTCATCGACGGTGCCGAGTCGGTCAAGATCACCTTGAGTGATCGCCGCGAGTTCACCGCCAAGGTGGTCGGCAGTGATGCCCAGTACGACGTGGCGTTGTTGAAGGTCGAGGCCAAGAACCTGCCAACCGTGCGCGTAGGTGACTCCAACTCGCTCAAGCCGGGCCAGTGGGTGGTGGCGATCGGCTCGCCGTTCGGCCTGGACCACTCGGTTACCGCCGGCATCGTCAGTGCGCTGGGCCGCAATACCGGTGGCAACGAGCAGCGCTATGTGCCGTTCATCCAGACTGACGTGGCGATCAACCAGGGCAACTCCGGTGGTCCCCTGCTGAATACGCGCGGCGAAGTGGTTGGCATCAATTCGCAGATATTCTCCGCCTCCGGCGGCTATATGGGCATCAGCTTCGCGATCCCGATCGATCTGGCGATGAACGCGGTCGAGCAGATCAAGAAGACCGGCAAGGTCAGCCGTGGCCAGTTGGGCGTGATGGTCGGCGAGGTGACCAGCGACATCGCGCAGGGCTTCAAGCTGCCTGACAGCCGCGGTGCGCTGGTCAACCAGATGGTGCCCGACAGTGCGGCGGCCAAGGCGGGTATCGAGGTGGGTGACGTGATCCGTGCGGTCAATGGCACCGAGATCAATACCTCCAGCGAGCTGCCGCCGATGATTGGCGCGATGCCGCCGGGCAGCAAGGTGCGGATGAGCATCCTGCGTGATGGCAAGCCGCGCGATATCACCGTGACCCTGAGCGAGCTGGCCGAGGATGCGGCGCGCCCGGGTAACACCGCTGCCGCTGGCGATGACGCCAAGCCGCAGGCCGGCGCCAATGCCCTGCTGGGGCTGGAAGTGGCTGATCTGACGGCCGCCGAGCGTCGCCAGCTTGGCCTGGAGTCGGGCGAGGGCGTGCGCATCACCGGCGTCAACAGCCAGTCCGGCCGCGAGGCGCGCCTGGCCCCGGGGATGGTGGTGCTGCAGGTCGGGCGTGCCCCGGTCGGTAGCGTTGCCGCCCTGAACAGGGAGTTGGCCGGTTACAAGAAGGGCGACGTGGTCATGTTGCTGGTCCGCGCCGGTGCCAACAGCGCCTTCGTTCCGGTCCGCGCCGGCGAATAAGCCCGCCAGGCCTTGCAATGCCTACAGGAGCCGCCTTCGGGCGGCTCCTTTCGTTCAGCTGCCGGCCAAACCCTGTGCGGGGCTTGGCTCCGGCATGCGATAATGCCCCGTTATCCTGACGACGCAGCGCCGCCGCCGCCACCTATGTCACATGATTCGATGCGGATGATCCGCAACTTCTCCATCATTGCCCACGTCGACCACGGCAAGTCCACCCTGGCCGACCGCATCATCCAGTTGTGTGGCGGCTTGACCGCGCGCGAAATGGAAGCGCAGGTCCTGGACAACAACCCCATCGAGCGCGAGCGTGGTATCACGATCAAGTCGCAGTCGGTGTCGGTGCCGTATACGGCCCGCAATGGCCAGACCTACTTCCTGAACTTCATCGATACCCCCGGCCACGTTGACTTCTCCTATGAAGTCAGTCGCTCGCTGGCCGCCTGCGAAGGCGCGCTGCTGGTGGTGGATGCGGCCCAGGGCGTGGAAGCGCAGTCGGTCGCCAACTGCTATACGGCCATCGAGCAGGGCCTGGAAGTGGTGCCGGTGCTGAACAAGATCGACCTGCCCACCGCCGATACCGATCGCGCCAAGGCCGAGATCGAGGCCGTGATCGGCATCGATGCCTCCGACGCGGTTGCGGTCAGCGCCAAGACCGGCCTGAACATGGAGGAGGTGCTGGAAGCCATCGTGCACCGCATCCCGCCGCCGGCCGACCGTGGCAGTGACAAGCTGCAGGCGTTGATCATCGACTCCTGGTTCGACAACTACCTGGGCGTGGTCTCGCTGGTGCGCGTGATGCAGGGCCAGATCAAGGCCGGCGACAAGATCCAGGTCATGTCCACCGGCCGTTGGCATCTGGTCGACAAGGTCGGCGTCTTTACCCCCAAGCGCAAGGAAATGCCTGCGCTGCGTGCCGGTGAAGTGGGCTGGATCAACGCCAGCATCAAGGACGTGCACGGTGCGCCGGTCGGCGACACCCTGACCCTGCAGGCCGATCCCGCCGCCGAGCCGCTGCCCGGCTTCCAGGAAATGCAGCCGCGCGTGTTCGCCGGCCTGTTCCCGGTCGATGCCGAGGACTATCCGGACCTGCGCGAAGCCCTCGACAAGCTGCGCCTGAATGACGCCGCGCTGAGCTTCGAGCCGGAAAGCTCCGAGGCGATGGGCTTCGGCTTCCGTTGCGGCTTCCTTGGCATGCTGCACATGGAGATCGTGCAGGAGCGCTTGGAGCGCGAATACAACCTCGACCTGATCAGCACCGCGCCGACGGTGATCTACGAGGTGCTCAAGAGCGACGGCACCATCGTGATGATGGACAACCCGGCCAAGCTGCCGCCGGTCAACCAGGTCGAAGAGATCCGCGAGCCGATCATCCGCGCCAACATCCTCACCCCCGAGGACTACATCGGCAGCATCATCAAGCTGTGCGAAGAGAAGCGTGGCACCCAGATCGGCATCAACTACATGGGCAGCCAGGTGCAGATCAGCTACGAGCTGCCGATGGCCGAAGTGGTGCTGGACTTCTTTGACAAGCTCAAGTCGGTCAGCCGTGGCTACGCCTCGCTGGAATACCACTTCGTGCGCTTCGAGGCCGGCCCGTTCGTGCGCCTGGACGTGCTGATCAACGGTGACAAGGTTGACGCCCTGTCGCTGATCGCCCACCGCAGCCACGCCGATCGCCGCGGCCGCGAGCTGTGCGAGAAGATGAAGGACCTGATCCCCCGGCAGATGTTCGACGTGGCCATCCAGGCCGCGATCGGCGCACAGATCATCGCCCGCACCACGGTCAAGGCCATGCGCAAGAACGTGCTGGCCAAGTGCTATGGTGGCGACGTTTCGCGCAAGAAGAAGCTGTTGGAGAAGCAGAAGGAAGGCAAGAAGCGCATGAAGCAGGTGGGCCGTGTGGAGATTCCGCAGGAAGCCTTCCTTGCTGTGCTGCAGATGGACAAGTAACAGTGAATCGAGAGTAGGGAATGGGCAATCGTAATGGCAGAGCGGACCCGCTTTGGACTGCGCGATTGCCTGCTCCCCATTCCCCATTCCCATTCCGAAGGAACATGAATGAAATGGTTTGAAATCATCCTGGTAGTGCTGACCCTGGGTTCGGGCCTGGTGCTGCTGCTGGACAAGCTGTACCTGCGCAAGCGCCGCGCCGAAAGAGCCAGCCTGCTGGACAGCGAAGAGCCGGTGGTGGTGGACTACTCGCGTGCGTTCTTCCCGGTACTGGCGGTGGTGCTGATCCTGCGCAGCTTTGTCGCCGAGCCGTACAAGATCCCCTCCAGCTCGATGATGCCCAACCTGTTGATCGGCGATTTCATCCTGGTCAACAAGTTCTCCTACGGCTTCCGCCTGCCCATCACCAACACCAAGATCATCCCGGTGGCCGAGCCCAAGCGCGGCGACGTGGTGGTGTTCAAGCCGCCGCATGCACCGGACCAGAACTGGATCAAGCGCGTGATCGGCCTGCCGGGCGACCGCATCGGCTTCCACGGCGATACCTTGTCGATCAACGGCGTGCCGATGGTCTACGAAGACCGTGGCGAGTACGTCGGCAAGGGGCGTGGCGCGGAAATGACCGGTGCCTCGCTGTTGACCGAGCAGTTGCCGGGCCGCAGCCATACGGTGCTGGAGCTGCTGGGGCGTGCCGACCCGCGCGGCCAGGGTGACTGGGTGGTGCCGGATGGCCATTACTTCGTGATGGGTGACAATCGCGACAACAGCGAGGACAGTCGCTTCTGGACCCAGACGCACTTCCTGCCGGAAGAGAATCTGCGCGGCAAGGCGTTCCTGATCTGGCTGAACTGTGAAGGCTGGTTCTGCAAGGGTAGTTTCGAACCGTCACGTATCGGGACGGGCATTCAATGAGTGGACAACGCGTTTCTGGGGAGATCGCAATGAAGCACAAGCAAGCAGGTATGACCCTGACCTCGTTCCTGATGGTATTGGCGGTGGTCGGTTTCGCGCTGTACATCGGCATGAAGCTGTTCCCGATGTACCAGGAGTTCTACGCGGTCAAGACGTCGATGAAGTCGCTGGCCAAGGAGCCGGGCAGTTCGGATCCGAACAAGGCGCTGGAATTGTTCTTCAAACGCATGGACATCAACAGCTCCGAGTCGGTGACGCGTGACGACATCAAGTTCGAACGTATCGAAGGCGGCGTCCGCATGAACGTAAAGTACGAAGTACGCCGTCCGCTGGTGGCCAACCTGGACATCGTCGGCAACTTCGAGAATTCGCAGGAATTGACTGGAAGCAGTGTTGACTAGAACGTTCCAACGGGGTGACCTGATCGGTCACTCATTCAAGGATCAGGGTTTGCTGAAGCAGGCCCTGACCCATCGCAGTGCCGGTGCGCCGCACAACGAGCGCCTGGAGTTCCTTGGCGACAGCATCGTCAACATGTTGATCGCCGAAGCGCTGTTCACGCGTTGGCCGAAGGCCGACGAAGGCGCGCTGACCCGTGCCCGCTCGGCCCTGGTCTGCGAGGCTGCACTGGCGGTGATCGCACGCAGCCTGGAGCTGGGCGAGCGCTTGACGCTGGGCCCGGGCGAAATGAAGTCCGGCGGCCACCGCCGCGATTCGATTCTGGCCGACACCGTCGAGGCGGTGGTCGCCGCCATTTACCTGGATGCCGGTTTCGAAGCCTGTCGCGCGCGCATAATGCCGTGGTTCGAGGCCTCGCTGTCGGCAGTGCCGGTCGGCAAGCCCGAGAAAGATCCCAAGACCCGCCTGCAGGAATGGTTGCAGGCCCGGCAGAAACCCTTGCCGGTATACGAGCTGGTATCGGAGACCGGCGACGACCACGCCAAGCACTTCCATGTGCGCTGTTGCGTGGCTGACCCTGCCGTAACGACCGAAGGCGAAGGCACGTCGCGACGGCTGGCCGAACAACAGGCGGCAGCTGCCGCAATAGAGCAACTGGATTCCAAGTGAACGACACCTCCTCTCATCGCTGTGGCAGCGTCGCGGTCATCGGCCGCCCCAACGTCGGCAAGTCGACCCTGACCAACGCCCTGGTCGGCGCCAAGGTCAGCATCGTCTCCAACCGCCCGCAGACCACCCGTCACCGCCTGCTCGGCATCGCCACCTATCCGGAAGGCCAGTTGGTGCTGGTCGACACCCCTGGATTGCATCGCCAGCAGAAGCGCGCGATGAACCGGGTGATGAACCGTGCCGCGCGCGCCTCGCTGGAAGGCGTGGATGTTGGCCTGCTGGTGATCGAAGCCGGACGCTGGGACGAAGAAGACACCTTGGCGTTCAATGTGCTGAGCGACGCCGGCGTGCCGGTCGTGCTGATCGTCAACAAGGTTGACCGGCTCAAGGACAAGGGCGCGCTGCTGCCGTTCCTGCAGGAAATCACCGTCGGTCGCGAGTTCGCCGCCGTGCACCCGATTTCGGCGCTGAAGCGCAACGGCCTGGATGCGCTGGTGCGTGACCTGATCGGGCTGGTGCCGGAAGGCCCGCCGATGTTTGGCGAAGATGAAATCACCGACCGCAGCCAGCGCTTCCTCGCAGGCGAGCTGGTCCGCGAGCAGTTGATGCGCCAGCTGGGCGAAGAGCTGCCGTATGCCACCACCGTGGAAATCGAACGCTTCGCCGAAGACGGCGCGCTGCTGCGTATCGGCGCGGTGATCTGGGTCGAGCGCGAAGGCCAGAAGGCGATTGTCATTGGCAAGGGCGGCACCCGTTTGAAGGATATCGGCGGCAAGGCGCGCCTGCAGATGGAGCGTCTGTTTGGTGCCAAGGTGTTCCTGGAGACCTGGGTGCGCGTGCGTGAGGGCTGGTCGGATGACGAGGCGGCGCTGAAGGCCTTCGGATACGGCGAGCAGTAAGGCTTGACCCGGGAATGAAGAGTGGGGAGCCGGGAATGGAAACGGCCTGGTTCTGCTGCAACTTGCGATCCCGGCTGTTAGTTGGCATGTAACAGGTCAGGTTGCGCGATGAAGGCCGATGCTGCGACGACGCACTTTCGTAGCAATGGCCTCCCGCGAGGGCGTCTGAAGGAAGCCGGCTTGTTCAAGGTGAAGGGCTGCTCCGACTCCCGATTCTCGATTTCCGACTCCCCGCCTTGAGATGCGCATCGAAGACCAGCCCGCTTACGTGCTGCATGCCCGGCCCTGGCGCGAGACCAGCCTGCTGGTCGAAGTGTTGAGCCTGGAGCACGGCCGCCTGGGGCTGCTGGCGCGCGGTGTGCAGGGGCCAAAGAAACAGGCGTTGCGCGCGGCCTTGCAGCCGCTGCAGGCGATCCGGTTCGACGCGCAGCAAAGCGGTGAATTGGCGCAGCTGCGCCGGGCCGAAAGCCAGGACGTGGCGCCGCGGCTGCACGGCCACGCCATGCTGGCGGGGTTCTATATCAACGAACTGGTGATGCGGCTGACGCCGCGGCAGGACCCGCTGCCGGAGCTGTACGAAGCCTATGGCGAATTGCGCCAGCACCTGCAAGAAGTGGACAGCTTGGCCTGGGCGTTGCGCCGCTTCGAGCGTGACCTGCTGGATGCGCTGGGCTTTGGATTCGATTGGAGTTGCGCCGCCGACGGTGAGCCGATCGATCCGGCCGCACGCTATCGGCTTGACCCCTTGCAAGGGCCGCTGCGCCTGCTCAGCGAGCGTGGCAGCAACGAGCGGCGCGGGTTGGCTACTGGCACCGCGCTGCTGGCCCTCGCCGAAGACCAGGCCCCCGGCAACAGTGATGTTGCCAGCCTGCGTCTGCAGATGCGCGCGGTGCTGCTGCACCATCTGGGCGGGCGCGGGCTCAAGTCCTGGGAAATGCTGGGTGATCTCGTCCGTCCGCAACCGTAGTGCCGAGCCATGCTCGGCAAGGGCTTTGCACAAAACCCAACCCCAGTAGTGCCGAGCCATGCTCGGCAGGGGCTTTACACAAAACCCAACCCCTGTAGTGCCGAGCCATGCTCGGCAGGGGCTTTACACAAGATCCAGCCCCTGTAGTGCCGAGCCATGCTCGGCAAGGGCTTTGCACAAGATCCAACCCCTGTAGTGCCGAGCCATGCTCGGCAAGAGGCTTCCCCGGTAGCAACCCTGCCGAGCATCGCTCGGCACTACATCCAATCAGCGCAGCAAAGCGCTGACGGCGCTGCCGAACTGCTGTCGTGCCTGCATGGATGCGGGATCGTGATTCAGCTGGCGCACCGCGTACGCCAGCCGCGACGCTCCCACAAAACCGCAACTGGCCTGCAGCTTGTGCAGCTGTGCGTGCAGGGTTTTATCGTCGTGTTCTTCCAGTGCATGACTGACCGCATCACGCGTGCCCGGCAGCTCGGAGAGGAACAGCTCGCGCAATGCACGCACGTGCGCCTGTTGCCCGTTCAATGCGCTCATTGCGGCCGATTCGTCCCAGTCCGGTGCGGCATCGGCAATGACCCCGTCGGCTTTTGCAGGTGCCTTGGCCAGCGCACGGCGCACGCATTTGAGCAGCGCATCGCGACTGATAGGCTTGACCAGGGTCTCCTGGAATCCGGCCTGCTGCAGTGTGTGCTGCAACTCCAGGCTGGTGTCGGCGGTGTGTGCCAGTGCCACGGTGCGCGGGTGCTGCTCATGCAGGCTGCGCAACAGGCTGGCGCCGTTGCCGTCGGGCAGGTTCACGTCGATCAGCCACAGATCGTAGTTTCCGTTCTGTGCAAGACGCAGCGCGCTGGCGCAGGATTCTGCGATATCAACCTTGGCCGGTAGCGATTCCAGCACGAACTGGAAGAAGCCTTGGCTGGTCATGTCATCCTCGACCAGCAACAGGCGCGGCGGGTTTCCTTGGTGATGCGTATTCATCTGCTGCCTCCATGTCAGCTGTCACCCGCATATTAGCGGGGGCGTGGCGATCTGCAAGCCATCGGGGTGTTCCAGTGGCGCATCTGCGACAATGGCCGCCCTTTTGCCCGCAGCCTGTTGCCACGTGGCCCGATCCAGATCCCCCCGCATAGACAAAACCCCGTTCCAGACCGACATCCTCGACCTCAGCCACGATGGCCGTGGCGTTGCCCGCCGGGAAGGCGAGGGTGGCAAGGTCACCTTCATCAGCGGTGCCTTGCCGGGTGAAACGGTGATGGCTGAACAGACCGCCAAAAGCCGGCATTTCGACGAAGCCAAGACGGTGGAAGTGCTCAAGGCTTCGCCGGAACGCGTGCAGCCGCGCTGCCCGCATTTCGGCGTCTGCGCCGGCTGCGTGCTGCAGCATCTGGAAGAGTCGCAGCAGATCGTGGCCAAGCAGCAGGTGCTGACCGACAACCTGACCCGCATCGGCCATGTCAGCCCGGGCACGGTGTTGCCGGCGCTGGTGGGTGACAGTTGGGGCTATCGCCGCAAGGGCCGCTTCTCGGTGCGTCGCGTCGAGAAGAAGGACAAGACGCTGGTGGGTTTCCGCGAATTGGATCCGCGCTTCGTCGCCGACCTGTCGCAGTGTTTTACGGTGATCCCGGAGATCGGCAGCAAGGTCGGCGCGCTGTCCGCGTTCATCGAAACCCTGGACGGCAAGCGCGATATCCCGCAGATCGAGTTCATCGCCGGTGATGCCGCCATCGCCCTGACCGTGCGCCATCTGCAGCCGCTGAGCGATGCCGACAAGCAGGCCTGGATCGGCTTCGGCCAGGAACATGGCTTTGCGATCTACCTGCAGTCCGGTGGCCTGCACACGGTGGCGCCGCTGTGGCCGGCCGAAGGCGTGGCATTGTCGTTCGCCTTGCCGCAGTGGGATGTGGAGCTGGCGTTCCGTCCGCTGGATTTCATCCAGGTCAATGCCAAGCTCAACGAGAAGATGATCGCGCATGCGCTCACCCTGCTGGACGGCCAGGCCGACGAGCGCGTGCTCGACCTGTTCTGCGGGCTGGGCAACTTCACCTTGCCGCTGGCGCGTACCGTGCGCGAAGTGGTGGGCGTGGAAGGCGATGACGGCCTGGTGGCGCGCGCCCGCGAGAATGCGCAGCGCAACGGACTGGCCAACGCCGAGTTCCATGCCGCCGACCTGACCCAGGACCAGAGCAATGCGCCGTGGATGAAACAGGGCTTCGACAAGCTGCTGCTCGACCCGCCGCGTTCGGGCGCGATCGATGTACTGAAGCAGTTGCCGCTGAAACAGTTCAAGCGCATCGTCTATGTCAGCTGCCACCCGGGCTCGCTGGCCCGCGATGCCGGCTACCTGGTCAACGAGCAGGGCTTCACCCTGGTGTCGGCCGGTGCGATGGACATGTTCCCGCATACCGCGCACGTGGAAAGCATTGCTGTATTCGAGAAGAAGTAAGCGATGGGCATCGAGATCGAACGCAAGTTCCTGGTGACCGGTGATGGCTGGCGTGCGGCTGCGCACGCCGTCATCCCGATGGCGCAGGGCTATATCAATGACATGGCGTCGATGGACAGCGGCGCGCAGAAGGCCTCGGTGCGGGTACGCATCCAGGGCGAGGCGGCCTACCTGAACATCAAGTCGCGCGAGCTGGGCCATACCCGCCAGGAGTTTGAGTACCCGGTGCCGGTGAACGAGGCGCGCGAGCTGCTGGCGCTGTGCGTCGGTGGGCTGATCGACAAGCGCCGCCACCTGGTGCAGCACGGCGGCCTGCTGTGGGAAGTGGATGAGTTCCTCGGTGACAACGCCGGGCTGGTGGTGGCCGAAGTGGAGCTGGAGAGTGCCGACCAGGTGTTCGACAAGCCGGACTGGGCGGGCGCCGAAGTCACCGACGAGCTGCGTTATTACAACCTGGCCTTGGCATCGAAGCCGTACAACCAGTGGTGAAGTGCCCGTAGTGCCGAGCCATGCTCGGCAGGGGCTTAACAAGCAAACCCTGTAGTGCCGAGCCATGCTCGGCAGGGGCTTAACAAGCAAACCCTGTAGTGCCGAGCCATGCTCGGCAGAGGCATTACCGGCCAGGCTTCAGCCGAGCATGGCTCGGCACTACCATTGGCATTATCGGTAAGGCCGCTGCCGAGCATGGCTCGGCACTACATTCGAATCTAGGAACCCTCATGCGCATCGATATCTGGTCCGACGTGGTCTGCCCCTGGTGCTGGATCGGCAAGCATCGCTTC
The DNA here is from genome assembly GCF_056759975.1 of Stenotrophomonas sp. STEN031. Lineage (NCBI taxonomy): Bacteria > Pseudomonadati > Pseudomonadota > Gammaproteobacteria > Lysobacterales > Lysobacteraceae > Stenotrophomonas > Stenotrophomonas sp. STEN031. The sequence goes on along the minus strand of NZ_JBRREA010000005.1, from coordinate 16,765 downwards.
CAGCGTGGACTGGAATTGCTGGGTGAGGACGCACCGGAGGTCGACGTGCACTGGCATCCGTTCCTGCTCGACCCCACCGCCGATACCACCCCGGTGCCGCTGCGCGAGGCCTATGCGGCCAAGTTTGGTGGCATCGAGCGCACCAACCAGATGCTGGCGCAGACCCAGGGCGCTGCCCAGGCCGAAGGTCTGCCGATGGATTTCGACAAGGGCCAGGTCAAGGTCAGCACGCTGCCGGCGCATCGGCTGCTGTGGTTGGCCGGGCAGAGCGGGGTGCAGGAACAGGTCGGTGAGGCACTGTTCCGCGCGCATTTCGCCGAAGGCCGCAACCTGGCCGATCCGCAGGTATTGGTGGCCGCGGCCGCCGTCGGTGGCATTCCCGCCGAGCGGGTGCAGGCCATGCTGGCCTCCGACGAGGGCCTGGCCCAGGTCCAGGCCGGGCTCGGCCAGGCGCAGGCGCTGGGCATCCAGTCGGTGCCGACCTTCGTGATCAACGGCAAATACGCCGTGCAGGGCGGCCAGGCCCCGGAAGTGTTTGCCCAGGTGCTGCGCAAGATCGCCGCCGAGCAGGCGCCGGCCGCCGCCAGCGGCGATGAACAGGCCTGCGGCCCGGAGGGCTGCAGCATCTGAACGCAGGCTCTGACGCGACCGGCGCCATCTGCGACAATGCGCAGCTACGCCGCAGCCTGCGGCGGATTGGAGTCCTTGCATGCTTTTGATCGGCGTTGCCGGCACTGAACTGACCGCCCAGGAGCGCGACTGGCTGCAGAACGACGCCGTGGCCGGGGTGGTGCTGTTCAAGCGCAACTTCGCCTCGCGCGCGCAGGTGGCGGAGCTGAGCGCGGCCATCCGTGCCGCTACCGCCCGCCCGCTGTTGCTGGCGGTGGACCAGGAAGGCGGCCGTGTGCAGCGCTTCCGCGAGGGCTATGCCGAACTGCCGCCGCTCGATGGCCTCGGCAAGCGTTATGCGACCGACCCTGAGGGCGCGCTGGCGCTGGCCGAGCAGCATGCCTGGCTGATGGCCAGCGAGATCCGCGCCAGCGGTCTGGACCTGAGCTTCGCGCCGGTGGTGGATGTGGGCCACGGCAACCTGGCCATCGGCAACCGCGCCTTCGGCGAAGACCCGCAGGTGGTGGCAGCGCTGACCGCTGCCTATGTGCGCGGCATGCATTCGGTGGGCATGGCTGCCACCCTCAAGCATTTCCCCGGCCATGGCACGGTGCGCGAGGATACCCACGTCGATACCGCCGTGGACCCGCGCTCGCTGGCGGAAATCCAGGCCCATGACCTGATACCGTTCCAGGCCGGCATTGCCGCCGGCGCCGATGCGGTGATGATGGCGCACGTCATCTATCCGCAGGTGGCGCCGGAACCGGCCGGCTATTCGCCGCGCTGGATCAACCAGATCCTGCGCGAGCAGCTGGGCTTCCGCGGCGTGGTGTTCTCCGACGATATCGGCATGGCGGCCTCGTTCGCCGCCGGTGGGGTCAAGGGCCGCGTCGATGCGCACCTGGATGCCGGCTGTGACGTGGTGCTGGTCTGCCACCCGGAGCTGGTCGAGGAATCCCTGCAGGCAGTGGCCAGCCGCCGCCTGAACACCGCCGCCGTGCTGAGCCTGATCGGCCACGGGGCGATGGGCTGGGGCGGCCTGCTGGCCGATGCCCGCCACACTGATACCTGTAATCATCTGTTTGAAAACCTTGGAAGAACCGCCTGATGTCCAGCAAACTCACTCTTGAACAAGCCGTGGCCCAGGCCGACCTGCTGGTCGACCGCCCCACCATCGACACCGCCATCGCCGGCATCGCCGACGCCATCGCGCGCGATTACAAGGGCGAAGTGCCGGTGTTCATTTCGATCATGAACGGCGCGCTGCCGTTCGCCGGCCAGCTGGCGCTGGAACTGGGCGCGCGCGGCCAGGACGCGCAGTTCGACTACATGCAGGCTTCGCGCTACCACGGTGAGAGCGGCGGCGAGCTGGTGTGGAAGCACCGCCCGGTGTCGGCGCTGTTCGGCCGCCGGGTGATCCTGGTCGACGACATCCTGGACGAAGGCTTCACCCTGCAGGGCGTGCGTGAGTGGTGCCTGGAGCAGGGCGCCACCGATGTGCGCATCGCCGTGCTGACGGTGAAGAAGCACGACCGCTGCCTGCCGGGCGTCAAGGCCGACTATGCCGGCATCGAGCTGCCTGATCGCTTCGTGTTCGGCTTCGGCATGGATGTCAACGAATCGCTGCGCTCGCTGCCGGCTATCTACGCAATGAAGCAGTAATAGCGGTGGCCGATGCTTGTCATCGGCTTTCGCTCTGATCGCGGCTGGGCCACGCCAAGGGCGTGGCCCACGCGTGCCCAACGAGAACATCAGGAATGAGCATGGAACCTATCGCCCTGGCCGTTATTGGCGGTACCGGCGTGTACAAGCTGGCCGCGCTGGACGACGTCCAGACCCATGAAGTGGAAACCGTCTACGGCGCGCCCTCGGGCCCGGTCCGGGTTGGCCTGCTGAACGGCCAGCGCGTGGCGTTTCTGGCCAGGCATGGCGAAGGCCATTCGATCCCCCCGCACAAGATCAACTATCGCGCCAATCTGGCTGCCCTCAAGCAGTTGGGGGCCAGTCGGGTGCTGGCGCTGAACACCGTCGGCGGTATCGGTGACGACTTCGGTCCGCGCGTACTGGCCTGCCCGGACCAGTTGATCGACTACACCTGGGGTCGGATTTCCACGCTCAGCGAGGAGGAAGGCAGCGAGGTGCTGCATGTCGATTTTGGCCATCCCTACACCCCGGCGTTCCGTGCCCAGGTATTGGCGGCGGCCGCGGCCAAGGGCGTGACCATCAAGGACGGTGGCTGCTATGGCGCGACCCAGGGGCCTCGCCTGGAAACCAATGCTGAAATTGCCCGGATGCGCCGTGATGGCTGCGATCTGGTCGGCATGACCGGCATGCCGGAGGCTGGGCTGGCGCGCGAGTTGGGGCTGGACTACGCCTGCCTGGCCATCGTCGCCAATTGGGCCGCCGGCTGTGGCGATGCGGGGGAGATCACCATGGCCGAAGTGCTGGCCAATGTGGACGCAGCTTCGTCTGGTTTGCCGACTTTGGTGGGTGAATTGGCCCGGGGGTGATTGTCATCCCGGCTTAAGCTTTGCATACTCCGCCAGTGCGCTTCATTCAGCGTGCATCAATCCATTCATCGAACAAGGTCTCGCATCACCATGCCGAACGGTACCGTCAAGTGGTTCAACGACGCCAAGGGATTTGGCTTCATCTCACCGGAGGACGGCAGCGCCGATGTCTTCGCGCACTTCTCTGCGATCAATTCCAAGGGCTTCCGCAGCCTGCAGGAAGGCCAGCGCGTCAGCTATGACGTGACCCAGGGCCCGAAGGGTGCCCAGGCTTCGAACATTACGCCGGCTGAGTGATCCACCCGGCTGTGCGGAAAAACCCCGCTTCGGCGGGGTTTTTTTTTAGCAAAGGCAGCCACCCAGGGAGGGACTGCAATGAACAGGACACTGGATATCGCCATTGTCGGCTATGGCACGGCCGGCCAGGCCCTGGCCGTACTGTTGTCGCGCGATGGGCACCGGGTGCAGGTGTTCGAGCAGGCGGCGACGCCGGGACCGGTAGGCGCCGGCTTCCTGCTGCAACCCAGCGGCCTGCAGGCGCTGTGGCAGATGCAGTTGATGCCGCAGGTGCTGGAACATGGCGCGGTGGTCCGCCGCCTGTACGGTGAAACCCCGTGCGGCCGGGCGGTGATGGACATGACCTATGCCGGTCTGGACGCGCGTCTGTGTGGCGTGGGGATGCAGCGCGGGGCGCTGTTCTCGTTGCTGGATGCGGCCTGGGATGCGGGCCCCGCACTGCACGTGGACAGCCGTATCAGCGCCATCGATGAATCCCTGCAGCGCGTGCAGGACCAGCATGGGCGTTGGCACGGCCCGTTCGACCTGGTGATCGCCACCGATGGCTCGGGCTCCGGGCTGCGCGCGCAGGTGCAGGGCACCAAGCTCGACCGGATCTACCCGTGGGGCGCGCTATGGTGCCTGCTGCCGCGCGGCGACTGGCAGCACGGCGATGAGCTGCGCCAGCGCTATGTGGCGGCGCGCAAGATGATAGGCCTGCTGCCGGTGGGCACCCGCCCCGGTGACAGCGAACAACGGCTGAGTTTCTTCTGGAGTCTGCCGCGCGATGGTTTCCAGGCCTGGGAACGCGATGGGCTGGAGCCGTGGCTGGATGAGATCGCCACGTTATGGCCGGAAGCGCGCGCGCGTCTGGCCGGGGTCAGTGTGCAGGCACAGCTGGCGCGCGCGAGCTACCGCGATGCGGTGATGGACCGCTGGTACCGCGGACGCCTGGTATTGGCCGGGGATGCCGCGCATTCGATGAGCCCGCAGCTGGGGCAGGGCGTCAACATGGCGCTGATGGATGCCATGGCGCTGCGCGATGCCCTGCGCGCGGAGCAGGATATCGAGGCGGCGTTGGCGCGTTACCAGCATTCACGCAAGGCGCATGTCTGGCTGTACCAGTTCTGGAGCCGCTGGCTGACCCCGATCTTCCAATCCGACCACGATTGGATCGCCACGGGTCGCGACCTGCTGTTCAAGCCCATGGGGCGCATGCCCGGCGGCCGTGGCCACATGCTGCGGGTGCTGAGCGGCACCCAGCACGGGCTGTTCGGCAAACTGGCGCTGCAGGACGATTTCATCGCGGCAATGGCCGAAGTCGCAGAAAAGCACTGAACAACGCGCGGGCGGTGGGTGCTTGCGGCAGAATCAAGGGTGGTCCCATACGAGTCGCCGCCATGCTGCCGCAGCCGCCACCGTTTGAAACCCACGTGGTCGACAATCAGCCGCCACCGTTCGCCGAGCGCGATCTGTGGCAGGACGACCTGGCCCTGCAGCAGTGCGTGCAACGCGAAGGCGCGGACGCCTTTGCCACGGCATTGCAGCATTACGGCGTGCTGGCCGGTGGCGAGCTGTACCGGATCGGCTTCGATGCCAATCGGCAGCGGCCGTTGTTGCGCACCCACGATGCGCAGGGCAACCGGATCGATACCGTCGATTTCCATCCGGCCTACCACCGCCTGATGGCCTCGGCGAAGACCCGTGGCGTGGCCGGCCTGTCCTGGCGCACGCCCCAGCCCGGCGCGCATGTGGCACGTGCGGCCTTGAGCTATCTGCACAGCCAGGCCGAAGCGGGGACCAGTTGTCCGCTGACCATGACCCACGCGGCGGTGCCGGTGCTGCGGCAGGAACCAGCATTGGCGGAATGGGCTGGCAAGGCGGCGGCCCCGTTCTATGACGCGCGGGACCTGCCCATTGGTGACAAGCCGGGCATCACCGTCGGCATGGGCATGACCGAGAAGCAGGGCGGCTCCGATGTGCGCAGCAACAGCACGCTGGCAACGCCGCTGGCGGGCGAGGGCGAATACAGCCTGGTCGGGCACAAGTGGTTCTTCTCGGCGCCGATGTCCGATGGCTGGCTGGTGCTGGCGCAGGCACCGGGTGGTTTGAGCTGCTTCCTGATGCCGCGTCGGCTGGCCTGCGGGCGCCGCAACAACTTCCATCTGATGCGCCTGAAGGACAAGCTCGGCGACTGGGCCAATGCCTCCAGCGAGGTGGAGTTCTGCGGTGCCTGGGCACGTCGCGTCGGCGAGGAGGGACGTGGCGTGGCCACCATCATCGAGATGGTGATGCTGACCCGCCTGGATTGCATGCTCGGCTCGGCCGCGCAGATGCGCATGGCCTTGGCGCAGGCGCTGCATCATGCACGGCACCGGTACAGCTTCGGGAAGCGCCTGGTCGAGCATCCGTTGATGGCCAACGTACTGAGTGACCTGGCAATCGAGTCGGAAGCGGCGACCACCCTGGCGATGCGGGTGGCGCACGCCGTGGATCGTGCGCCGCGGGAAGCACATGAGGCAGCGTTCGCACGCATTGCCACGGCCATCGGCAAGTTCTGGATATGCAAGCGCACACCGGGCTTCGTCAATGAAGCACAGGAGTGCCTGGGCGGTGCCGGCTATGTGGAAGAATCGATGCTGCCGCGGCTATATAGGCAGGCGCCACTGAACTCGATCTGGGAAGGCAGCGGCAACGTGCAATGCCTGGACGTGCTGCGCGCGCTGCAGCGTGAGCCCGAAACCCGCGTGGCCTTGCAGGCCGAGTTGCAGCAGGTTGCCGGTCGCAGTGACGTCTACGACCAGTCGCTGCAGGCGCTGTTGGGACGGCTGCAAGGGGCTGAGTTGTTACAGGCCGATGCGCGCACGCTGGTGGTGGATATCGCGGTGTTGTTGCAGGCGGCGATGTTGCTGCGTGCGGACAGCCCCTTGGCGCAGGCCTTCGTGTGTTCGCGGCTGCGCCGGTCACAGGCGGTGTATGGGCAGCTGCAGGCGGATACACCGTTCGCGGACATATTGGCCCGCGCCTTGCCGATGGCAGCGGCTGCAGGAGCGGCGTAAGCCGCGAAGCCAGTAGCAATTGCAGCCGCTAATCAGCTTGCAGCTGCAGAATGCCGGCTTGCAGACGTCGCCTTGTGGGGGCGGCGTAAGCCGCGAAGCCGACAGCAATTGAAGCCGCGAGCAAGCCCGCAAACGCAGAATCAAGGCCGCCGCGTACGGCAGCCATCTACGCCGCTCACGGCTTTCCTGCAACGCGCGCCGCCGCAGCCCTGGTCAGCCGGCGCCATCCAGTGCCGGGTCGAAGCGCAGTACCTGGTTGCGGCCGCTGCGCTTGGCCCGGTACAGCGCGGCATCGGCCTTGCGCAGCAAGGTAAGACCGGCCACGCCATCGACGGGGTAAGTTGCCACGCCCAGCGAGATGGTGATCGGTGGCAGTGTCTTGCCGGAGAAGGGGACGCTCATCTGCGACAGCGCCAGGCGCAGTTCCTCGGCCTGGCGCAGCGCATTGCTGCTGTCCGACTCGGGCAGGATCACGGTGAATTCCTCGCCGCCATAGCGGCAGGCGATGTCTTCGCCGCGCAGGCGTGAGCCCAGCAGTTGGCCGATGGCAGCCAGCAAGGCATCACCGCCGCCATGGCCGTGGGTGTCGTTGAACTGCTTGAAGTGATCCACGTCCAGCATGATCACCGACAACGGAAAGTCGCGGCGACCGCAGCGGGCGATTTCTCGGGTCAGCGATTCTTCCAGGTAGCGGCGGTTATACAGCCCGGTGAGCGGGTCACGGATGGACTGCAGGCGCAGGGATTCGCGCAGGCGCAGGTTGCTCAGCGCCAGTGACAGCTGCTCAACCGCGGATTCGGCGATGTTCAGGCGCGGCAGTGGCCCGGGACCTGGGCCGGACAGAAACAGGAAACCGATCTGCACGCCTTGTGCCGACATCGGGATGCAGACGCTGGCCACGCAGTGACCCGGTTCCGGTCGGCTGATATGTGGGCAGCCGGCGTCGCGCAGCAGGTCATCGATCACGTGCGGCTGTCCACGTCGCAGCGCCCAACAGTCGCTGGGTGAGAGGAATGCGGCGGTTTCCACCAAGGGGCTGCCCCAACTGACAATGTTCTCGACGCGGTCATTGGAGGCGCGCAGCAGATAGACCGAGCCGGCGACGTTCGGCATCAATGCCTGCAGCGTGCGGGCGCTGATTTCCAGTGCCTCCTCGGGGTTGGCGCAGCTTTGCAACAGGCCTGTGTAACGGCCCAGGGTCTGCAGGTCGGCGCTGGAACGCTCGATCTGTTGCAGGTTGTCCGCCAGCTGCTGGCTGGCATGGGCCGCGCGTTTTTCCGCGCGGGTGCGGCGGCGCAACTCGGAAAGCAGAATGCCGTAGACAGAGGCGACCACGGCCAGGCCGAACGGTATGCCGGCAAAGGCCAGCCCCAGCAGCAGGTCGGCGCTGCGGCGGGAACTGGCGGCGCGTTCGACCAGACGCTGGTGTTCCTCCTCGACCATGGTCCGCACCTGTTCGCGGATGGCGCTGGTGGTGCGGAAGGCGGTCTGGTTGATGGCTGCCCGCGCTGCCTCCAGGCCGTTGCTGTCGTAGATGTCGACCACGTGCTGGATCTGCTGCAGCCGTTGGTTGACCAGCTCATTGAGCTTGCGCGCGTTGCGCACCTGGTCGGGGTTGTCGGAGACCGCCTTGGACAGGCTGCTCAACAGCAGTGGCAGGCGCTCCACGCTCGCGTCGTAGTCGAGCAGGTAGGCCTGGCTGCCGGTCAACAGGTAGCCGCGCTCGGCAGATTCGGCGTCAAGCACCATCGACTGGATTTCGTCGATGCTGCTGATGACTTCATGGGTATGGGCGACCAGTTGTGCATCGGCGATGAAGCGACGTGCGCCGATGAAAACGCCTACGCCAATTGCGACGAATACCAGCGCGGAAAAAATCAGCGCGAGTTTACTGCTTGTGCGTTTCTGCATCGCGACCCTGACCGCCTGATCAAGGTGAGGCGCGCGTGCTGCCTGTCGCGCTGATCACCTGCCAGCCTGGATGGTTTGCATCCGGCCCCCGGTGGCACCGCGCTTCCCGCGCGACTGCCACGCAGTCGTCCGTACGCGGACGGCTGCGTGGCGGAGTCTATCAATGCTTGGCTTCGTTCGCTTTTTCGCGTGCCTGTTTGGCGGCGTCATGGGCTTCATCGGCCACTTTCTGTGCAGCGTTGGCGGTAGCCGCACTGGCATCGGCAGTGGCATCCTTGGCTGCCACGGATGCATCTTCGGCGGCCTTGCTGGTGGCGTCGGCGGCCTTGTCCAGCGCCTGCTGCGATTCGGCGGCGGCGGTGCGGGTAGCGGCAGCAGCCGAGTCGGCTGCATCGCGGGTGGCATCGGCGGCCGACTCTGCCGCGTTCCTAGCGGCATCACCTGCGTGTTCTGCCGCGGCGGCGGCGTCCTGTTTGGCCTGCTCGGCATTGCGGTCGTTGCAGCCTGCCAGTGCCAGGACCAGGCCTGCGGCCAGCATGGGGACAAATGGCTTCATTGCATTCTCCTGTGAGGGGGCCAATGCAAACAGCGTATGGGCTGACGTATTCAGATCACGTCAAGACGCCACCGGTCCAAGCCTGGGGCAACCGGGCAGGTTGTAGGCGCGCTGGCGGAACGTTGGCTTGCGCAGACGTGGCCGCAAGCTTCTGCCATCGACTGACGGTGACCGATGCGGCGTGTGGGGGAAGTTTGCCGCGCGGTAGCGGGGCGGGATTGCAGCAGGCGAAGGAAGGTGCAGGCTGGCGACGCGTTCGGGTGCGTTGTCGCGCAGGATTCGGAGGCAAAGAAAAAGCCGCTGGCGAACCAGCGGCTTTTCCAGACTCACTTGGAAGCAGAAGTTATTACTTCTTGGCTTCTTCAGCAGCGTCCTTGGCCTGGCCGGCCACGTCTTCAGCAGCCTTGGCAGCGTCAGCAGCGGCGCCAGCAGCAGCGTCGGTGGTGGCAGCAGCAGCGGCGCCAGCAGCTTCGCCAGCGGCGTCAGCAGCGGTAGCGGCGGTGTCAGCAGCAGCCTGGGCAGCGTCGGCGGTAGCAGCGCCGGCGGTAGCAGCCTGGTCAGCAGCGACCTGTGCTTCCGAAGCAGCCTGGTTGGCGTCAGCGGCGGCGTCAGCAGCCTGCTCCTGCTTCGAGCAGGCGGTCAGGGCCAGACCCAGGGTCATTGCGATCAGCAGCTTGTTGATGCTCATTTGTGAATCCTCGTCGTGAAATTAGGCAACGCGCCATTGCGCGCCGGGAACATGATGACAAGCCCATTTCGGCTGTCAAGCGGTCCCGCATTCAGGTTTGAAAAAATCTGAGATTTCCCAATTAAATCAATTCAATGGCGATGGCGGTTGCTTCGCCGCCGCCGATGCAAAGGGATGCAACGCCACGCTTGAGGCCGCGCGTGCGCAATGCATTTACCAGCGTAACCACCAAGCGGGCACCCGAAGCACCGATGGGATGACCCAATGCACAGGCACCGCCATTGACGTTGATCTTGGCGTGCGGAATACCGAGCTCGCGGATGGGTGCCATCGCGACCACGGCGAACGCTTCATTGATCTCGAACAGATCGACGTCGGCGACGCTCCAGCCTGCCTTTTCCAGCACCTTGCTGATCGCACCGATCGGAGCGGTGGTGAACCATTCCGGTTCCTGAGAGAAGGTGGCATGGGCGGCAATGCGGGCCAGCGGCTGCACGCCGCGGCTGGCGGCATCGTCGGCCGACAGCAGCACCACAGCGGCGGCACCGTCGGAAATGCTGGAGGAGCTGGCGGCGGTGACGCTGCCGTCTTTCTTGAAGGCCGGACGCAGGGTAGGGATCTTGCTGATGTCCGACTTGCCCGGCTGCTCGTCCTGGTTGAACTCCACCTCGCCCTTGCGGGTGGCAACCTTGACCGCGACGATTTCGTCAGCGAACGCGCCATTGGCCTGCGCGGCCTGGGCACGGGTCACCGACTCGATGGCGTAAGCGTCCTGCTCCTCGCGGGTGAAGCCGAACTTGGCCACGGTGGCCTCGGCAAACACGCCCATGGCCTGGCCATCGTAGGGATTGGTCAGGCCGTCCCATGCCATGTGGTCGACCGCCTGGAAGTTGCCATAGCGATTGCCGGTGCGCGAGTTGGGGAGCATGTGCGGGGCGTTGGACATGGACTCCATGCCGCCGGCAACGACGATGCTGGCCGAACCGGCCTTGATCAGGTCGTGGCCAAGCATGATGGCCTTCATGCCGGAACCGCAGACCTTGTTGAGGGTGGTGGCGCCGGCGCTGGTCGGCAGGCCGGCGGCGAGCGCGGCCTGGCGGGCCGGTGCCTGGCCCAGGTTGGCGGGCAGCACGCAGCCCATGATGACTTCGGATACGTCGCTGGCAGCAATGCCGGACTGCTGCATGGCCGCGCTGATCGCGGCTGCACCGAGGGTCGGGGTGGGAACGCCGTTGAACTGGCCAAGGAAGGAGCCAATGGCGGTACGCTTGGCGGCGGCGATGACGATGTCAGACATGAGCAATCTCGGTTATACCTTGCGGCAATTATCGAACGTCTGCAGGGCCGGGCACATTGGACCAACGGCACATCCCCACGGACAATGGATTGTCGTTGCAGTATAGAAGGTCGCCGCAGCAACGCCGGGAACAGGTAGTACCTGAATTGGCGGATCATCCACAGGACGGAGAGAAAGGCAATGAGGAGTGCAATGGTGAGTAGTAGTGTGGTGCGCAGTGCGCTGGCCAGTTCGTTGGCATTGGCGTTGGCCGCTTGCGGCAGTGGCAGTGGTCCCAAGTCCGATCCGCCGCCGGTGACCCCGCCGGTAACCCCGCCACCCACCACCCCGCCGGTGACGCCGCCGACAACTCCCCAGCCGGCCTTTGACGCGCACCTGGCGCTGACCAATACCGCGGCCGCGCACGCGATGGGCCTGACCGGTGCGGGCTACCGCATCGGCGTGATCGACTCCGGAGTGATGCGCAACCACCCGGCACTGGCCGGGCGGGTACTGGTCAACCGCAATTACATCAGTTCGACCCAGAACAACCTGTTGGTGGATGACGTGGTGGGTCATGGCACCACGGTGGCGCAACTGGCTGCGGGTGCGCCGACCGGGCAGTGGCCGGGTGGTGTCGCGCCGGGCGCGCAGATCCTGTCGGCGCGCATCATTGCCGACAAGTCGCCAACCGATGACGGCTCCGGCAAAGGCAACGAGGTGACCGGCGCGCTGGGCATGGCTGCGATCCATGCGGACCTGATCCGCGATGGCATGCGCATCATGAACAATTCCTGGGGTGGCCTGTACTGGACCCGCCCGAATGTAACGGCGGATATCGCCAACGAATACCGTCCTTTCATCAACAACAATGACGGGCTGGTGGTGTTCGCCACCGGCAACGAATCCAAATCCAACCCTTCGGACATGGCGGCGTTGCCGAGCAAGGCAGGCGCCAACAACACCTATCCGGCAGCTGACCTGGAACGGGGCTGGCTGGCGGTGGCCGCCCTGGACACGGCCAACCCGACGGCCCTGGCGTCCTACTCCAACGCCTGCGGTGTGGCCCAGAATTATTGCCTGGTGGCACCGGGCACATCGGCATTCATCGGCCATAACAGCACCGCCAGCAACCTGACCTATTACTATGGCAGCGGCACCTCGTACGCGGCACCGCTGGTATCCGGTGCGGCGGCGCTGGTGTGGCAGGCATTCCCCTACTTCAACAACGACCTGGTCCGGCAGACCCTGCTGGGTACTGCGACCGACCTGGGTGCGGCCGGACCGGATGCCGTGTTCGGTTATGGCCTGCTCAACGTGGGCAAGGCGGTGAAGGGGCCCGGCAAGGCCGACTGGGGAGATATCAAGGTCGATGTGAATCAGCTCGGGCTCAATTCGGTATGGAGCAATCCGATCAGCGGCGCCGGCGGCCTGGTGAAATCCGGCAGTGGCTCGCTGGGCTTGGCCGCGGCCAATACCTATGCCGGTGCCACCCGCATCCAGCAGGGCACGCTTGCGCTGCAGGACGGTGGCTCGATCCGTTCCAACGTCAGCATCGATGCCCAGACCAACCCCAGTCTTGCCGCGCTTCAGTTCATGGGGGGCACCACGCGTGTGGTCGGCAACGTGGACAACGGCGCCAGTGTCATCGTGCTCAGCAATCAAGGCTCGGCAACGATCGAGGGCAATTACGTGCAGCGCCCGGGCGCGCAGCTGATGGTGGCGTTGGGTTCCAACGCCTTGCAGGTGACGGGAACCGCCACCCTGGATGGCGGAGTGAATGTCAACGGAGCGGTCACTGGCTATGTGCCGCAGGATGGTCGCCGCCAGGACCTCCTGCATGCAGGTGGAGGTATCAGCGGCCAGTTCGCGACCCCGGCTACCGGCAGCACCGGCGTTACCTTGCTGCAGACACAGTATGGCTATGACGCCAACAATGCCTGGTTGCAGCTGGACCGTGTAAGCGTCACCGCGATGGCAAGCACGGCCAACGTGGGCCTGCGCGCGATGTCGGCGGCACAGCGGGTGGAGCAGGCGTTCGAAGTGCTGGATGCGGATTCCGGCCTGCAGACCACGGCATTCGGTGCGGCGGCGGCAGCGGTGCAAGGTGTTGGCGGCGGCGTTGCCGGTTTGGCCAAGAGCCTGGAAAGTCTCTCGGGGCAGGCTCATGCCACCGCCACGGCAATGACCTTTGACAGCATCGACATGAACCGGCGCGCGTTGTCCAGCCAGTTTGCCGAGGGCGCCACAGGGGCGGCAGCCAATGGCGTTTGGATGCGCAGCCTTGGCGGTGGCGGGCAGGGCGGATATCTGGGCAGCGACTACAGCGTCGGCGGTTGGATGATGGGTGGCGAAACCGCGCTGTCCAGCAACGCAGTACTGGGCTTCGCGTTCGGTGAAACCCGCGCCAATGCCAGCGGTGGTGTGGCGCAGGACCGTAGCCGCGACCGTCAGACCCAGTCCCAGCTCTACGCCGGTTGGCAGCGCGGTGATGCCTATGTGCTGGGTCAGGCCGGGTTTGGCCAGTACCAGCGCGCACTGGATCGAGGCCTGTTGCTGGGCGCTGGGCGCAGTGGCGTGCATGCGCGTTACAACGGCAACTTCCTCTCCAGCAGCGTCGAGGCCGGGTATCGGTTGGGGCGCGGTGCGGCGCAACTGACGCCGTATCTGGGGGCAGATTACATCCGCATCGACGGTGGCGCGTTCAACGAGCAGGGCGGTTACGGCTTCGGCCTGCGCGCCGATGATTGGAGCAGCAGCCGCGTGCAGGCCTTGGCGGGCCTGCGGGGCCAGTATCTGTGGAAGCGGGTGGCGTTCAACGGCTATGCCGAGTGGCAGCAGGCAATAGGAGGAAATGGCCTGAGCCTGGATGCCAGTTTCGTGGGCGTGGATGCCTGGGCGCCGATCGCCGGCTTGCAGCCATCGCGTTCGGGCGGCTTGTTTGGCCTGTCGGTGGATTCGTGGCTGGCGCGCAATACGCGGCTGTCGTTGGGCTACGACCAACGTTTCGGCCCGCGTGGCGACAACCGGCAGGTCTCAATGCGGCTGCAACAGGCGTTCTGATCCGGCGGCCGTCCTGGCCGTTTGAAAAGCAGAAGGCGGGCGAGAGGATCGCCCGCCTTCCGTGTTTTGACGGTGCGGCTTACTCGCCGCGCAGGCGGTTCATGCGCGGCACCGAACGGCCCATCGGCATCTTCAGCTTGCCGATCGCTTCCAGCCGGGCCTCGGCAATACGATCTGCCGCGCGCTGCGGGGAGACCTCATCGCGCTCGGACTGGTCGAAGATCTTGTCGAGGTTGTGGTAGATGCTGCGGATCAGCCGCATCGCCCGCTCGCGGTTGTAGCCATCGATCTCCAGCGACACGTTCATCACGCCACCGGCGTTGACCGCGTAATCCGGCGCCCACAGCACGCCGCGCTTGTACAGCTCGTCGCCGACCGCATGGCTGGCCAACTGGTTGTTGGCGGTTCCGCAGATGACCTTGGCCTTGAGCCGCTCAAGCGTGGCCATGTCGATGGCGCCTTCCATCGCGCAGGGCGCGAATACATCAGCGGCCACGTCATAGATCGCGTCGGGCTTGACCGCTTCGCAGCCGTATTCAGACACGGCCTTCTGTACCAGCACCGGGTCCAGGTCGGTGACGTAGAGCTTGGCGCCGCGCTCGCGCAGCAGCTTTACCAGCTCCATGCCGATATGGCCCAGGCCCTGTACGGCGATGCTGAGCTTGCCGATTTCCTCGTGGCCGAACTTGCGCTTGACCGAGGCCATCAGCGCTTGCAGCGCACCGTAAGCGGTAAACGGGGCCGGGTCGCCGGAGCCGCCATGGACCTGGTGTACGCCGGTCACATAACCGGTCTCCAGGTAGATGTTCTCCATGTCGTTGACGTCGGTGCCCACGTCCTCTGCAGTGATGTAGCGGCCGGCGAGGGCTTCAACCTGGCGGCCGAAGGCGCGGAACAGGACTTCGCTCTTGGCGGTCTTGGGGTCGCCGATGATCACCGCCTTGCCGCCACCCACATTCAGCCCGGCCAGGGCGTTCTTGTAGGTCATGGTGCGGCTCAGGCGCAGCACGTCGCGCAGCGCGTCATCGGTGTTGGCGTAGGGACGCATGCGTACGCCGCCCAGGGCCGGGCCGAGGGTGGTGTTGTGGATGGCAATGATGGCCTTCAGGCCGGCGTCGCGGTTCTGGCAGAACAGGACCTGCTCATGGCCGGAGGTCTCGAGGGTGTCGAACAACATGCGGGCTCCGATGGCGTGTTTGCCACAACGTCAGTGATCGTGTGGCCAAATGGCTGGCCGGAAAACAAAAAATGCGACTTCGTCGGGGTGGTGACGGGTCGCGGATGCGCCATTCTAATCCATTCCCGCCGAAGGAATGTTCAGGCAGGGGCTACCCGCGGTGGTAGCTCGCTTTGCCGGAAACGGCGCCTGCTGTAGCCATCGATAGCGCAAACCGGCAAAAGGTCACGCTGCGCTGCAACCTGACCTGCAGGGCTGGCGGTTCTATGATCGGTTTCAACAGAAACCGGATGTTGCACGGCCCATGAGTACCCCCGCCTCCCAGCTCCCGCAGGCCCAGCCTGAGACCACCCCGCTGCGCTTTGTCACCGCCGCCAGTCTGTTCGATGGCCATGACGCGGCGATCAACATCATGCGCCGGCTGATCCAGGCGCAGGGTGCGGAGGTGATCCACCTCGGCCACAACCGCAGCGTGGAAGACGTGGTGCGCGCGGCGCTGCAGGAAGATGCCGACGCGATTGCACTGTCGTCCTACCAGGGCGGGCATGTGGAGTACTTCAAGTACATGGTCGACATGCTGCGCGAACGCGGCGCCGGCCATATCAAGGTATTCGGCGGTGGTGGTGGCACCATTACTCCGGAAGAGATCCGCGAGCTGCAGGCCTATGGCGTGGAGCGCATCTACCACCCCAACGACGGTATGAAGATGGGGCTGGTGGAGATGATCGAGGACGTGGTGGCGCGCGCGGGCAAGGCCCGCGAGGCCGCCGCGCGTGATGACAGCGCGGACGCCCCGGCGATAGAGGATGAAATCGGTATTGGCCGGGTGCTGTCGGCGCTGGAGGATGGCAATCATTCGGAGGCGGAGCTGCTGCACCTGCGCAAGCAGTGGCAGCTGGCGGCGGGCAATACGCCGGTGGTCGGCATCACCGGCACCGGTGGTGCCGGCAAGTCGTCGGTAACCGATGAGCTGCTCAATCGCTTCCTGGCCAGCTTCCCGCAGATGCGCATTGCGGTGATCTCGGTCGACCCGACCCGTCGCCGCACCGGTGGTGCGCTGCTGGGCGACCGCATCCGCATGAACTCACTGCGCTCCAGGCGCGTCTATATGCGCTCGATGGCGACGCGCCGGCAGCATGCGGCGATCAATACGGTGCTGCGTGACTGCATTGGTTTCCTGAAGTCGCTGCACTTCGATCTGGTGATCGTCGAGACCGCCGGTATTGGCCAGAGCGATTCGGAGATTGTCGATCTGGTCGACTTCCCGATGTATGTGATGACCAGCGATTTCGGCGCGCCCAGCCAGCTGGAAAAGATCGACATGCTCGATTACGCCGAACTGGTGGTATTGAACAAGTTCGACAAGCGCGGCGCCGAGGACGCCCTGCGTGATGTGCGCAAGCAATGGAAGCGCAATCGCACAGCCTTCAGCATGAAGGACGAAGACGTGCCGGTGTACCCGACGATTGCCAGCCAGTTCAATGATCCGGGCATCAGCTGGATGTTCGCCAACCTGTGCCGTTTGTTGCGCGAGAAGCGCGATAAAAAACCCGGGGAGCGGGGCCGATGTTGTGGAAAACCACCACGAGTGACACGGCGTGATCAACACACCCCCAACACGCAACCCCCACAACACCCCC